>CAWUJR010000085.1:0-10732 GCA_963922375.1 uncultured Robbsia sp. | reverse complement strand
CACGGGTGGCGGGCGCATAGGCCTGACTTGATGCCCATTGCTGTGCGGTGGCATGCGCGGCGTTGATGCCGTTCGTGGTGCCGGCCGGTGTCATCGTCTGCGCAAGCGCAGCGGTGCTGGCGCCGACACTCATGGTGACGGCAGCGGCGATCGTAAAGATTTTCAGCAGTTTCATCGTCGGTTTCCTCAGGTGTAAGCAAATTGTCAGAGGGCTGTACGCTTTGTCAGCCCCATGCAAAAGAGGATAGGCCCGCGCCTTTATCGTCCCGGAATCGTTCACGTGAATATTTATTTAGCTCTGACAGTAATATAGGAATGCTAAATGAAATAATCCATTTCGCTTCCGGGTGTAGGTAATAAGTGTTGCATCTATACCTCGGGTTTTGGATTGAAATGCGTGTCACGAGACTGTCATCGTGCTTCCGTACATTTCGCTGGTCCGCATGGCGCGCTTCGACGGCTGCGCGTAGCCACCTTGCTTCTCGTTGCTCGAGGAGGCGGATCAGCAGCCTGTGAAAATAATTCGGAACAGACAAATGAACAAAGCGTTGGTGGCTTCCATCGCCCTGTTGGCTGCAGCTACGACTCAAGTTGCGCATGCACAAAGCAGCGTGACGCTCTACGGTGTCATCGATACGGGAATCGACTACATCAGCAATCAAGCCGGTCACAAGTCGTGGAGTGAACAGAGCGGCAATGTGAGCACCAGCCGCTGGGGCTTGAAGGGCACCGAAGATCTCGGCGGCGGCTTGTCGGCCATCTTCACGTTGGAGAATGGTTTCTCCGTGAATAGCGGGACGTTCTCGAACGGCGGTGACGAGTTCGGTCGCCAAGCTTTCGTCGGTTTGAACAGCCGTGACTTCGGCCAAGTGACGCTGGGTCGTCAATACGACGAGCTGGTGAACTTCATTGCGCCGCTGTCGGCAACGGGTTCGGGCTTTGGCGGTAACATTGCCGATCACCCGTATGACAATGACAATCTGGCGAACAACACCCGGATGAACAATTCGGTCATGTATCGCAGCCGCAACTACAATGGCCTGGTGTTCGGTGGGGGATACGCGTTCTCGAATTCGTCGACCGGCTTCAATCAAAACAGCGCCTATACCGCTGGCGCGAAGTACGACTATCAAGGTCTGTCGTTGGCCGCAGCTTACTTCCAGGCAAATAACGGTGGCACGACGACCGGCGGTGCACTGAGCGGCAGCGCCACCGGTGCGACGAGCGACAAGGATGCGATGATGGTCGCCGGCCGTCAACGCACGTATGGCGCAGCGATTCATTATGTGATCGGGGCGGCGGAAGCGGGTTTCGTGTTCACGCGGACCTCGCTGACGGACCCGCGCGATTTGAATCATGGCGGCAACTATGTCGCTTTGGTCGGCAATTCGATGACGTTCAACAACTACGAACTCAATGGCCGCTATGCGCTGACGCCGGCATTGCATCTGGGTGGTTCGTACACGTTCACGCAAGGGCATTTCGATGGTGCGACCGGCGGTCTGTCGCCGAAGTGGAACCAGTTCATGCTGCAGGCTGACTATGCGCTGAGCCGTCGCACAGACGTCTATCTGGAAGGTACGTACCAGAAGGTCAGCGGTGGCGGCAATCAAGCCGCGTTCACGGCGGGCGTGTTCAATCTGGCCGCATCGGCAAATGACAAGCAGGCGGTCGTGACCGTGGGTATCCGTCACAAGTTCTGACGTGACCTTGTAAAGCGCTCGCGCAGACCCTGTCTCGTGGTGCTTTATCGTACGAATGCCCGAGCGGAAATTCCTCGCTCGGGGAGCGTCGTTTCTGCAGGACCGCATCAACGCAATGCTCGAACCAATGCGGTTCAGCTCAACCCAAAAGATAACCCGAGCCGCGAATCGTTCGGATCATCGGCGTTTCTGTGTGTGTCACATTGGCGTCGACTTTGCGGCGCAGACGCCCCACATGGACATCGATCAGATTGGTGCCCGGGTCGAAGCGGCAGCGCCACACCTCCTCGAAGATCATCGTTCGCGTCACCACTTTGCCGGCGTGACGCATCATGAATTCCAGCACGCGGAACTCCGTGGGTTGTAAATCCAGTGGTGCGCCGTGATGCGTGACGCGTCGCGTGACCAGGTCGAGTTCGAGTTCGCGTACGCGTAACACCACTTCCCGGGCAGCATGCTTCGGGCGTCGGCGCAATAGCGCCTCTACACGCGCACGCATCTCTTCGACCGAGAACGGCTTGGTCAGGTAATCGTCCCCGCCGGCCCGCAAGCCCTGTACACGATCGTCGACATCGCCCATCGAGCTGACAACCATCACCGGCGTGTCCATGCCGACGCCGCGCATCGTCGACAAAATGGTCAACCCATCCAGATCGGGCAGCATGCGATCCAGTGTGAGCAGGTCGTATTCGCCGCCCATCGCTTTGGCGATGCCTTCACGTCCGGTATTGGCAGTGTCGATCTGATAGCCAGGAAGCGAGAGCGCACGGATCAGTTCCTGCGCCATCAGATCATCGTCTTCAACGATCAACACCTTTGGCATAGAGGGATTCCTATGAGAGCGGCTGTTAAGCCGCAATGCCTTGCGCGAGCGCCGGTTCCGGCGATCGGTATTGCGCGACGATGAAATCGATAAAGCTGCGGACGCTCGTCGATCGATACTGCTTGCTCGTGTACAGGACGTTGACGGCGAGTACACTGCCGGAAATCTGGTATTGGCCCAAAATCGGCAGCAGCAGGCCTTTCGCAAGATCGTCCTTCACCAGCGGTGCCGGTAGTAATGCGATGCCCATATCGGACAGCGCCGCCGAGCGGATCGTGGCGGGATGATTCGCATGCAGTGTATTGCCCGTGGCGACATGATAGACGCCATGATCGTCCGAAAATTCCCAGGATCGCGTCGAACCATCCGACACCGCTAATAGCGAATGCGATGACAGTTGTGACAAGTTCGCCGGCATGCCGTGTTGGGCGAGGTAGGCCGGGGAGGCGACCGCCAACTCCTTGTAAGCGAGCAGCGGGCGGCAGATCACATTCGGGTTTCGGCTGGCGCGATCGACGGAGAAGCCGACGTCGATATCGTCGTTCGCAAGGTCGATCGCATTATCCGACGTGCTCACCACGAAGCCGATCGCAGGGTTATTCGCGCGATAGGCGGCGAGGAGCGGCGTCAAACCGGTCATCGCAAAAGTGGACGCTGCCGCGATGCGGATGGTCCCCGACGGATCGGGCGTACCGCGCGCCAGATTCGCTTCGATCAAATCTAATTGCTCGATGACTTGTCGACATCCGGCAACGTAGGCTTCGCCTGCCTCGGTCAACGAGAGGCGTCGCGTGGAGCGATTCATCAGCCGCATATTCAGATGCGTTTCGAGCATGCTGACGCTACGCGTGACGGCGGCGGCTGACATGCCGAGTTGCTTCGCGGCCATACCAAAGCTGGACAAATCGACGACGCGGGTGAAGACGCGCATGGCTTGCAGCTGGTTCATGACGCTTGACCTTGGATTGAGCTTCGGATGAGTGGGCGCCCCTATCATCCGGCAAGGGAGTTAACACGTCGGTGCCAGCTCTATTAAGACTTTTTTAAGTTCGGTCTTGAACGCACAACTGTCGTAACTGGTAACAGTTGTCACCGAGCACGAAATCAAAAAGTGTGGTTGGAAGCACACCAATTAGTAGTTGTCATGACGCCGTGCATCGAGGTCGTTGTGGTTTTGATACGGAATAGATTGTTGTGGATTTTGTTTTAAACGATAGTTTCGTCTCTCAATTTCGCAGTAGGCCTTTGATAACGGGGGTTGTGAAGTTGGGTGGATGAATGCAAGCAATTTTTGAGAAATGCACTGTTGCGCATTGTGCAGCCTGAGACGAGGGCGCGCTGCTTAGACTTTGCAATCCCTGTGTTCCCCCCCGGAGCTTTTAGAAATGAAAAAGATTTTGTTGGCAGCAACCATTTCAGGACTGTTCGCAGCAACCGCTCATGCGCAAAGCAGCGTCACGCTGTACGGTTCGTTGGATGCTGGTGTCGCTTACGCGAACAACACCCGCGGTACGTCGGGTAGCGGTCAGACCTGGGGTCTGGGTAGCGGTCTGATCAGCGATAACGTTTGGGGCCTGAAGGGTTCGGAAGATCTGGGCGGCGGTCTGCATGCGATCTTCCGTTTGGAAAACCGCTTCAACCTGGGTAACGGTCAGTTCCAAAACAGTGGCGAAGAATTTGGTCGCCAAGCGTATGTTGGTCTGGAAAGCGACCAGTACGGTACGGTAACATTGGGTAAGCAGTTCGACTCGATGGTTGACTACCTGGCGCCGCTGTCGATGATCGGTGAAGACGGCGGCAACAATATGGCTGCTCACCCGCTCGACAACGACAATCTGGATCACAGCTTCAGCATCAGCAATGCTGTGAAGTATCAAAGCGCGAACTACGGCGGCTTCCGCTTCGGTGGTCTGTATGGCTTCTCGAACAGCGCAGGTCAGTTCTCGCAAAACCGCGCATGGAGCGCCGGTGCTTCGTATAACTGGGGTCCGTTGAATGCCGCTGCGTCGTACTTGCAGCTGGATAGCTCGGGCGGCGGTGTGAACACCTCCGGCAACGCAACGGGCGGCGCAGTCAGCAGCTCGAACCAAGCGCGCTTCATCGCTGGCACGCAGCGCACGTTCGGTGGCGGTCTGAACTATTCGTTCGGTCCGGCAACGGTTGGTTTCGTGTACACCCACACGAAGCTGGATAACCTGGGTGCCGTCAACGTCGACGGTACGTACCAAGCGGTGTCGGCGAACAGCCTGCGCCTGGACAACTACGAAGTCAACGGCAAGTACGCGCTGACCCCGGCGCTCGCACTGAAGGCATCGTACACGTTCACGAACGGCAAGCTGGGTACGTCGACGGGTGATTCGTCGCCGAAGTTCCACACGGTCGCGCTGATGGCTGACTACGGTCTGAGCAAGCGCACCGACGTGTACGTCGAAGGCGCATTCCAGAAGACCTCGGGCGGCAACGGTTCGGTGTTGACCGCTGCTGATATCAACGGCTTCAGCCCGTCGTCGACCGACAAGCAAGTGGCCGTGACCGTGGGTATGCGTCACCGCTTCTAAGCAAGTAGCATGGAGGAGCAGCCTGGGCATGTGGCATGAGCACATATAAGCGCAGGCTGCAAGGCAACCCGGAGCGGGGCTCAGGCGCCGCTTTGTAGCACTGCCGGGACGGTGATCCGCTTATACAGGGATGATCGGTTGAGGCGGTGTACAGGTGCAAAAAAAGGCGCTGCGTGAGATTTCACGCAGCGCCTTTTTGTTTATTCAGCGGATGTTCAACTGGCGATCGGACTCATTTCCATCGCTACCGGACCCGGGCGGTTGATCGCTGCCTGCAGTCGATCGAGGCTTGTCTGCGGGAGTGAAAAGCCTATCCAGCCATAGCCGGTGTGTCGCATCAATAATATGACGCCGTCGACCAGGTGATTTTTGTCGACAAACCAGCAGGGGTCCATTTCGACCACATACTGTTGGGACGCTTGCGGTTCCATCGGCGGTGGGGGGGACATCGATGCACGATTCTTCGCGAGCCACTGGATCAGCGCATCCACGTCCTCTACGCCAAGCATTGCGGACTGTGCGCCAATATCGAATCTAACGGCCTTCGCATTGCCTTCGTCGACCACGTTAACTCTGAGTGCCTGCTGCATAACACGTGTCTCCTGGCTGAGCATGTACGGCACCATTATCGGATCGGGCCACAGCGACTGGCTAAAGAATCTCTATCGGATCATTAATATTTCTTTATACATTCCGTGACGGACAGGTCGGTCTGTCAAGTTCAATGGCTGACGTATCGGTTGGTTATCCTGGCGAATAGCTTGCAGCTTTTTTACAATTGCCCAATGCGTGGGTGACTGTGCGGCAGGTTGTCGCGAGCATGACGGTGGGAATGGGGCTTGCGAAATGGTGATCCCGTTAGACTGTTTCTTATGCGGCACGTGTTAACAACGCGTCGAACGCGCGGATATCAGTGCACGCGTACGTCGCGCTCGACATTAGCGTAAGTGTTGACTATCTGCGCATCGAAACAAACCGCAGCATGCCTCGTTAAGGAGTTCATCCCCGATGAAACGCAGAGAATTTGTTCTTTCCAGTGGTACGGTGTTGGCGGCCGCTGCCGTGGGGCGCACCGCTCAGGCCGGCGATATCACGCGGTCTTCGACCTCTGGGACCGGCGCACTCGCACAAGCCAGCGACCGGACCACTGCATCAGCGGGTCGTGATCCCGGTCGCGTCGATACCCACGCAAAATCGGTCACGATAAGAGAGGTGGTCATCGGTGCCGGTACGCCGAAAATCATCGTCCCCATCACGGCCACCTCCGCGGCAGACGCGCAACAAGCCGCCTCCAAGATTGCCGACGCCGCTGAAGTCACGATGGCAGAGTTTCGCATCGATTTTCAGGACCAGGCGTTCGACGCGCAGGCGATGGCGGCGTTGACGCGCACGTTGTCGTCAGCGCTGAAAGGGAAGCCCTTGCTGGCAACATTCCGCACGCACAGCGAAGGTGGGCAGAAAGAGATCGCTCCGGAGCAGTATGCGGCGCTCTATGAGGCCATCCTGGCGTCCGGCACGATCGATCTGCTCGACGTACAGATGATGCTGCCCGAACCGATCGTGCGGCGGCTGGTGGCTTCTGCGCATCAAAAGCAGGTGGCGGTGCTGATGTCGAATCATGACTTTCATGCAACGCCGCCTACCGGTGAGATCATCGCGCGCCTGCGTCGACAGCAGCATCTGGGCGCTGACATCTTGAAAATTGCTGTCATGCCGAAGGACGCGAGCGACACGCTGCGATTGATGACGGCAACGTGGGAAGTGTATTCGCGTCATGCGAATCGGCCGCTTTTGACGATGTCGATGGGCGGGGCGGGCGCATTGTCGCGTTTGTCCGGTGAGCTTACTGGATCCGCATTGACGTTCGGTAAGCTGGGCGCGTCATCAGCGCCAGGACAGATCGATGCGACGCATCTGCAAACGGCGATGCAAATTCTGCATGATGCGGTGACCGCGCACGACTGATTGGTGAGGGAGGGGCCCTGATCGATCGAAAGGGCAAAGAAGAAAGGCAAAGAAAAAGGGCTTAGCCGAAGCTAAGCCCTTGAATGCTTTGGTAGGCCGTGCGTGACTCGAACACGCGACCAACGGATTAAAAGTCCGCTGCTCTACCAACTGAGCTAACGACCCAAAAGACAAGACCGAAATTATATGACGTTTAACCCATAAGGTCAAGTCCTATCGGCGAAAAAGACGCTTATCGGAGCTTGCTCAGACGATCCTGCGCACTTTGCGCGGACGGCGACCCCGAGTATTGCGCGGTGATCTGTTCCAGCGTTTTGCGTGCCGCACTGGTCTGACCTTGTTCCTGCTGGTTTTGCGCAATGGCCAGCAGCGCCTCCGGTGCGCGCGGATGCGACGGGTAGCTATCGACCACTTGCTTGAACGTCAGTGTCGATTGCCTGTAGTCCCGCAGCGCATAGTAAGCATTGCCCAACCAGAACAGCGCCGTCGGCCGGTAAGGACTTTGCGGGTACTTCGCGACGAAATCGCCGAACGACGCTTTCGCACCCTTGAAGTCGCCGCCACGGAACTGCTTCAGTGCCTCGTTGAAGGCTTCGGCTTCGCCTGGTTGGACCGTGCCTTGAACGCCATCGACCGTTTGCTGCTGCGGTTCGAATTTCTTCAGGCGGCCATCCAGGTCGGCGTAGTAATCTTTTTGCGTGCTTTGCACGGTCGCCAACTGATTCGACAAATCTTCGTTCTGGCCGCGCACGGTCGCGATTTGCTGATTGGCTTGATCTAGACGATTTTGCAGATCGATGACAGCGCGTTGCGCCGCACCCAGTTGCGCATTGGTTTGATCGAGCCGCGAACGCAGCTCGAGAATAGCCTTGCGTGCCTCGTCGTCGCTAAACGCGTGAGCTGGCGCTGCGCACAGCGCCGCCCATGCGCTCAACGCAACGAAAGCCGTTCGACCGAAAGTGGAGCGAAACGAGTTTCGTTGCATTGCGATTTATTGGTAAACGAGGTCGGCACGACGGTTTTGCGCGTACGAATCATCATCCGTACCCGATGCAACCGGCTTTTCCTTGCCGAGGCTGACCGCTTCGGTTTGCGATGCCGGCACGCCCAGCGTTTCCAGCACGCGCTGCACTGCCGTCGCGCGCTTCTGACCCAAGGCCAGGTTGTACTCGCTCGAACCGCGTTGGTCGGTGTTACCTTGGATCAGGACATGGCGTTCCGGATGCGACTTCAGATACTCGGCGTGCTGTTGCAGCAACGTCTGGTATTGATCGCTCACAGCATAGCTATCGAAATCGAAGTACACGCTGCGCTTGGCCAGCGGGCTGTTCGGATCGTTCAGCGGGTCAACGTTCACTTGTTGAACGGCATTCGGGTTCGTGCCGTAGCCATTGCCTTCGGCGCTGTTTGCATTCTTGTCCAGTTTTACGCCCGAATGGCACGCTGCCAACAGACTCACCACACCCACCACCAAACCTACGCGAAGCTTACGTACCATTTTTACTTCTCCTTTGTGTTATTGCATAAATGGACCCCAGGACGGCTCGCGAACTTCGCCGCCCCGAACCGACAGAATCTGCCTGATGCGGCCGTCTGTCGACACGGCCGCTAACACCCCACGCCCCCCGGACTGTGTGGCATACAAAATGTACTGCCCATTAGCCGCAAAACTAGGCGATTCGTCATGGTTGGTGTCTGTGAGTGGTGTCACTTCACCGGTGCTGAGATCCTGTACATACAGCTTGAACCCGCCGCCAGCCCGCGAAATATAAGCAAGTAACTTGCCGTCGGGACTGATTTTCGGACTGGTGTTATAGCCGCCTTTGAACGTCACGCGTTGCGCGCTGCCGCCGGCACGTTCGCCTTGGACGGACATCTTATAGATTTGCGGCGCGCCCCCGCGGTCGCTGGTGAAATAGATCCAGCGACCGTCAGGCGAGAACGTTGGTTCGGTATCGATCGTATTGCCGCTACTGTACGACAGCCGGCGCAAACCGGTGCCATCTGCATCAACAAGAAAGATCTGGGTGTTGCCAGTTTGCGACAGCGCCACGGCCAAATGCTGACCATCGGGCGCCCACGCAGGAGCACTGTTGTCGCCGCGTTGGTTTGCAACGATGTTACGACGTCCGGTCGGCAGGTCATGCACATAGACCACCGGCTTCTTACGTTCGAATGAGACATACGCTACCTTGGTGCCGCTGGGCGACCAGGTCGGGGAAATGATCGGCTCAGGACTGGACAGCGCGATGTTCGCGTTCTGGCCGTCGGAGTCCGAGACTTGCAGCTGATAGCGACCGCCGCTTTGGATCACATACGACAAACGGGTCGCGAATACACCGCGGACACCCAACAGCTTTTCGTAAATGTAATCGGCGGCTTTATGGGCGCTCATCCGCAAGCCACTGGCCGGGCTGACCAGCGAGAGACCCCCCAGACTTTGCTGGCTGGATGTGTCGTAGAGTCGGAAGCGTACGTCGAACTGGCCGTTCGACAACGCGGTCACACTGCCTGACACGAAAGCGTTGGCGCCATGCGCTTTCCAGCTGCCCAGATCGACAGAATCGGTTTCGCCGACGGCCGTGAGACCCGTGTCGATGTTCGAAAAGCGGCCGCTACGCGCGAGGTCCGCACGAATGATCGAAGCGATCTGCTGCGGCGTGGCGTTTTCGTTCTTGAAGTTGGCGACGGCGATCGGATAGAGATTCGAGCCAACCCCGGAAATATCGATGGTCAGTTGGGCATTGGCTGCGCCGGCGCTGATCAAAAGAAACGAAGAGAGTACCGCTTTGAGACCGAATTTAGCGACTGGATTCATGGACTTGGATTCAAAAGCCTATAAAGATTACGAGATAGCGTGGTTCAACGACAGCGTTGATTAACATAGCACGACATCCCGCTCATTGACTTCTCGTTGCGCTCGGGTCTGCCGCTGGCGGTCCGTCTCGATACGCGTGCTGCACGCGTCGGCGGCACGCGTATCGATCGACGCCTCAGCGCGTATCATTTGGGCGCACGCGGACATAGAAGCTGGCCGGGGTCTTGCCGTTATCGTCCCGAGGCATCGGGTCGGACGCATCGATGGCATCCATGACTGCTTTGTCCCAGGTCGGATTACCGCTTGACTTCACCAAGTGCCGGCTCAGTATCCGACCGTCCGGCGCGCAGTTCACCGCCACCACGGTCATGGGATTGCCGGCGGTGTCACCTGGATAATGGATATTCGGAATCACGCGAGCGCGAACCTTGTCCCCATAGCCTGCGGACGCCGTGCCGGAGCCGGAGCCGCTGCCGGAGGTGGATGAGCCGGTCCCCGCGTCGCCGCCTGTCGAGGCCATCCCTTGCAGTGCTGCCAGGCGAGCCTGCCGCGCCTGATCCGCTGCGCGTTTCGCTTCGGCAGCCGCTTTCGCTGCGCGTTGCGCTTTTTGCTCAGCAGCCTGTTTCTCTGCCTGCTGCGCTTTGTCCTCGGCGGCTTTTTCCGCCGCTGCTTTGTCTGCTGCCGCTTTGGCCGCCTTCTCGGCTTTTTGCTGCGCGGCCTTCTCAGCAGCGGCTTGAGCTTGTTCCTGTGCTTTTTGCTGGGCTTTTTGTTGCGCCTCGGCGGCTTGCTCTGCAGCCTGCTGCGCTTTTTGTTGCGCGATTTGCTGCTTATGCAGCGCGTCTGCCTTTGCCAGTTTTGCCGCGGC
>CAWUJR010000084.1:0-10766 GCA_963922375.1 uncultured Robbsia sp. | reverse complement strand
GGCGCGCTGACGCGCATCGGCATTGCGCACGCGGCGCCGCTCGGGGGATTTGATACGTGGCGGCAGGCGTTGCCGTTGACCCTGTACGAACTTCACAAACCGGCTTCGGCTGCGAGCGCAAGGACATTGCTGCTGGGAGGGACCGGCGACGCACTGAAGGTGGCGCGCCATCTGCAGCGCGACGACATTTATAGTCTTGCGGGCTTGGGCAGCATGCCCGATGGCCTTGACTGTGCGGTGCGCATAGGGGGCTATGGCGGCGCGACCGGGTTGGCCGCCTTTATTCGCGCCGAAGGCATTGCACGGGTAATCGACGCCACGCATCCCTATGCGGCGGCGATCAGTGCGAATGCAGCCGCTGCCTGTCGCGAGACCGGTATCCCGTACTGGGCGCTGGCACGTGCCGGTTGGCAGCCGAGGGCCGGCGACGATTGGCGGGAAGCGCAGGATTGGGCACAGATCCAAACGGCGCTTTCCGGGTTTCGGCGACCGCTCTGGACGCTTGGCCGCGAACCGCTGCATCATCTGAGTGCCATTCCGGCCGATCAGAGATGGTTCATCCGCTGCCTGGGCCTGGACGATGTGGCACGCGCTGCGCATGCCGTTCAGAGCGAGTCGGCGGCATTTGAAATCATCGCCGCGCGCGGGCCATTCTCAGTCGAGGAAGAAAGGGCGCTGTTCGATCGATTTGATATCGATGTGGTGGTCAGCAAGAACAGCGGCGGGGCGGCGACCGAAGCCAAACTGGCGGTGGCGCGGGAACGCGGCATTCCCGTGATCATGTTGGCCCGTCCGGCGTTGCCGCACGCGACGAGGACATTCGACGATGTCGCCATACTGATCGCGGCGCTGCCGAACGGCTGAACATCTGCGCGTCGATCGCCCATCGTCATTGCGGCGATAGTAGCGATAGCCGCGATCGCACACACATCGCTGGGCGTCGGTCCGCGTTGGATGACTCAATGGACTCGTCCTGAACGAATCACAACGGAATCTTGTATGACGGTATATTTCATCGGTGCGGGGCCGGGCGATCCGGATCTGATCACTGTAAAAGGCCAGCGGCTGATACGGCAATGCCCGGTCATCTTGTATGCAGGATCGCTCGTCCCCGAAGCGGTATTGGCCGGCCATCGGGCCTCCGTAGTGGTCAACACCGCAGACCTCGATCTCGATCGAATCATCGGACTATTGCACGCTGCGCACGAACGCGGGGAAGATGTCGCGCGCGTGCATTCCGGCGATCCGTCACTATATGGCGCGATCGGCGAGCAGATTCGACGCCTGGATGTCATTGGCATTCCATATGAAATTATTCCTGGGGTCAGCGCGGTAGCGGCGAGCGCCGCCACGCTGCAACGTGAACTGACCTTACCCGGCATATCGCAGACAGTTATTTTGACGCGCTACGCGAGCAAGACGACGATGCCCGAAGGCGAGCAGCTCGCCGATCTGGCCCGGCATCGCGCGACCATGGCCATTCACCTCGGTGTACGACACCTGTCGCGCATCGTCGCTGAGCTGCTGCCGCATTACGGCAGCCAGTGCCCGATCGCGGTCGTCTACCGAGCGAGCTGGCCGGACGAAGAAAAAGTCGTCGGCACGCTGGCGGACATTTGCGGCAAGGTGCGGCCCGATGCGCCGCAGCGTACGGCGTTGATCGTCGTCGGGCACGTGTTGGATCCAGTGGGTTTCGACGATTCGACGCTGTACAGAACGGAATAAAAATACATTGCCGACGTGTCGGCGTTTTGGGTAGTATCGCCCTACGCGCGGTTGTTCTCTTTCCCAACAGCAGCGCTGCGTCGCTCGGACGGTTCCGGGCGCTTACGTTAAGGTTATCTACTCATGTCTACTTCGCTGGGCAAGCGCCGCTTTGCGCGCATCGATCGTCTCCCTCCATACGTTTTCAACATCACCGCCGAACTGAAACTGGCCGCGCGTCGTCGAGGCGAGGACATTATCGATTTGAGCATGGGCAATCCGGATGGGCCGACGCCGCAGCACATCGTCGACAAGTTGACCGAAGTCGCGAAACGTCCCGATACACACGGCTATTCGACGTCGAAAGGGATTCCACGCTTACGCCGCGCGATCTCGAAATGGTATGGTGATCGCTATCAGGTCGAGATCGACCCCGACAGTGAGGCGATCGTCACCATCGGTTCGAAGGAAGGCCTCGCGCATCTGATGTTGGCGACACTCGATCGCGGCGACACGGTGCTCGTGCCGGATCCAAGCTATCCGATCCATATTTATGGTGCCGTCATCGCCGGCGCCGACATTCGATCGGTGCCGATGGCACCCGGCATCGACTTTTTCGCCGAGCTCGAAAAGGCGATTCGGGGCAGTTATCCGAAGCCAAAAATGATGGTGCTGGGCTTTCCATCCAATCCCACGGGCCAATGCGTCGAGTTGGATTTCTTCGAACGCGTGATTGCGCTTGCGAGAAAGCACGACATCTTCGTCGTGCACGATCTGGCCTATGCGGACATCGTGTTCGACGGCTGGAAGGCACCGTCGATCATGCAGGTGCCCGGTGCGAAAGATATTGCTGTCGAATTTTTTACGCTGTCGAAGAGCTATAACATGGCGGGCTGGCGCATTGGCTTCATGGTGGGCAACGCGGAGCTGGTGGCTGCGCTGGCACGCATCAAGAGTTACCACGACTACGGCACGTTTACCCCGTTACAAGTGGCCGCGATTGCAGCGCTCGAAGGTGATCAAAGCTGTGTGAAGGAGATTGCCGCGCAGTACCAACGCCGTCGCGATGTGCTGGTAAAGGGGCTGCACGAGGCGGGCTGGCCGGTAGAAACACCGAAAGCTGCCATGTATGTGTGGGCGCCGATCCCTGAGCGCTACCGTGCGCTCGGCTCGATCGAATTTGCACGCCAATTGCTCGAGAAGGCAAAGGTCTGCGTGTCGCCCGGTGTGGGCTTCGGGGATTATGGGGATGAATACGTTCGTTTTGCGCTGATCGAGAACGAAGCGCGCATTCGGCAAGCAATTCGGGGGATCAGGACGATGCTGAAAGTCGATGCGCCGCGGGCAGGCAAGTAAATTTCACCTAATTTATGTAAAAATATAGAAAAGTCTGCCTAATCGCGTTAGCTTAGTCATATGCGCCGCATGCCATATTGCGCGTGCCATAAGCAAAACATATCGCATGCCGACGGTGGCTTAAACGACACGATCGGCATGCGAGCCCACGGGGCGGGATCATACAAGGCGACAACGTACACCGACCATGATACTTTAGGTAACTGAATGTAACCGGCTGGAGGCGTTGTCATGCAGGCACGCTCGTGCGCTGTGAAACGTCGACCCACAGTGTGGGCACGACAATTGCATCATATGTAACAAGTTATGTGTGTTGAATGAACAAGATCACAATTGTCAACTGGCCAGACAGACTATGAGCGAGCCATACGGGCAAGGTGAGCGCTGGCGGGATCGCCATAGCGCATTGATGGGTGCAGACGCACGCGAGTTGCCCTCGACGGAAACGTTTAATCAGATCACGAGGCTGGCGGCATTCTGCTTTAACGCTTCAGTCGCAGTGATCGCAGTAGCGGACGGCGAACAAATCGAATTTGTATCCGCGGAAGGGCTGAAGCAGGTTGAACTGTTCGCTTTCGAATCGCTTTGCGAAGAAACGGTCCGGCGGGCCGAATTCATGACGATAGAAGATCTTCCAGTGCCGAAGCCAATTACAGGCACTGTACCCGCTGATGACGCCGAGAACGTTCTCGGTGCTCCCCATATCCCCAGCGAGCCGAAAGCCCAAGCCGATGCCAATGCCGCCGCCGAAGCGACGGCCGATGCGCCTGCGGACGCGCCCGGTGCGAGATCGTTTGCCGGCGTGCCACTGATCGACGATGCGGGACGCAGCGTCGGTGTGCTGGCTGTCGGCGATGCGATACCGCGTGTGTTCGGGGCCATGGAACGGCGACAACTCGAAGCGCTTGGCCGGTTGGCGATGAATGAAATTACGTTGCGCCGATCGATGGGCCGGCGCGATCCGGAAACCGGGTTGCCGAACGAACGCCAGCTGCTTTCCGATCTGAAGGCTGCCGCGTTGGCTTATTGTGGCGATTACCGATTGTTGACCGTCGTCGATATTTTCGATGTGGTGAGTGCGCAAGCGGTCATGCAATCGCTCGGCCGCGGGCCGATCGAAGCATTGGTGCAGCACATGAGCGAACGCCTGCAAACCCGGCTGCAAGGGGTCGCGCAGGTGTATCGTGTCGCTGAGACGCGTTTCGCTTTCATGCTCGACAGTACCGCGACGATGGATCACGCCCCGTTCATGGAAGCGTTATTCCTGTTTGCCGGACGCACCGTGTCCGCGAGCGGCGTGCCCATTCGCCCCTCGCTGCGTGCCGGCATGGTGAATGTGCGACTACGCGACGCGGGCATGTTCGACGCACTGTCGAATGCGATCGCCGCCGTGGACGAGTCGATTCAGACGAACCGCGCCTGGACGCTGTACGACATCGAAAGCAACGAGCAAGTGCAACGCTCGTACGATCTAGCAACCGGACTCCAGCGGGCGCTTGCCAACGACGAGTTTTATCTCGTCTATCAGCCCCGAGTCGAATTGCACAACGGTCGCGTGACGGCGGTGGAAGCATTGGTACGGTGGCGGCATTCGATCCTGGGCACGCTGTTTCCGAGCGAATTCATTCCAATCGCCGAGCGGACTGCCGTTATGCAGGCGCTGACCGCTTGGGTCGCCCATACGGGACTGGCGCAGTTGGCGCGATGGAGTCAATGCTTCCCCACCCTCGAATTGTCGATCAATCTGTCTGCGATCGATTTTGAGAGTGGTGAACTATGCGAGACGCTCGTACAGGCTTGCCGCCGTCATCTGATTGCCCCGCAGCGGTTGCAGGTTGAAGTGCGGGATGGTCAATGGATGCGTGAAGCGTCTGTGCTGTCGCAATTGGAGGCGATTCGACGCGCCGGCGTGCAGGTTGCGATCGACGATTTTGGTGCGGCTTACACCAACGCGAGCTATCTCAGCCAGTTGCCGGTTGACATCATCAAGCTGGATGCGTCGCTGATTCATGATCTGTCTAATAACGAACATCATCAGACCATCGTCAAGGCGATTGTCGAGCTGGCGCACAAGCTCGGTTATCGTACGGTCGCGGAGGGCGTCGAGTTGGCATCCACGCTGGCGATATTGACCGGTTGGGGGTGCGATGAGTTGCAGGGTTATCTCATCGGGCGGCCAGCTGGGCCCGATGCGGTGCAGGATTTCATTACGCGTGCTGGGAGCCGGGTGCCGATGCCGCGTGCGGAGCAGGGCCGCTGAAGTGCACAGGTCGCGCAGGCGAGCGCTACCCCTTGGGTCCTATCCTTAGTAGTGTGAACGGCATCTCCATCCTTTCGGACGCGATGCCGTGTTGCAGCCGACAGGCCGATTCAGCAAGCTGACTCCCGGGTCCGACTCAATAAGCCGATGTGACGGGGCCGATCGTCTAGGTCGTCGGAGCGAGGTCGAACTTTGGTCGACGACTTAGGCCGGCGGTCCAGGCCGAGAATTCAGGCCAAATCAGCGGCTGGCGGCCAGCGCTTTTGCGTGATGCGCGCGTGCTTCAGCAGCCTGGATGTTCGACGGGTAGTTGTATTGGCTCGCGGTCGGCGAATAGCCAGCTTGTTCGACGCGTGCCAAATCGGCCAACACGGCCGCACGGGTCAGGCCAGCGTCTTGTGCATAAGCGAACGACGGTGCGGCAGCGGCAGCCAACAGCAAAGCGGGGACGATAGATTTCAGCATAGCGTTTCTCCGAAACGTGGGGCGATACGTGAATAGACGAGCGCCCGGTCCGGGCAGGAGCAACTGATCGATGTGATTAGTTCGCAGGTCTATTTTTATGTATCGGCAACTCTCTACCAAGTGCCCTTTTGTCGCGGGGAGGCTGCAAGCCTGGTGTTTTGGCGGGGTCGCGGCAATCTGACGCGGCTTTATTCAATGCAAAACCGTTAGATGCGCTGTTTTTAAGCGGTCTACCCGACGTCCCGAGCGGTGCCGGATAGACGTTTCTGGCTTGACTACCCAGGGCAGATGCGCGATCCGCCCTAACTTAAATATTTATTTAAATGCTTCTCAGGCGTCTGCCATCGAGCGGGCGTCGACCAAATTACGCGTGGCGGCCCAGGCATCGGCTGCCGTCTCACTATTTCCTGTGATCTGTGCGGAAAGCGTCGCACCGTCGAGCAGCATGACGATAATCGGTGCCAAGTGCTTCGCGCGTTCGGCCGGGTGCATCTCTACCAGGATGCCCTCGATCAGCGACACCAAATCGGCTTTCTGCGACACGGTAATGCCGTGGATTTGCGTACCCTTGTCGGCAAACTCGGATGCCGCATGCGCGAACAGGCAGCCGCTGAATTCAGCGCTGGCGTACCAGTCACCGTACCAAGTGAAAATGCGCTCGAGGCGATCCAGCGGCGTGGTGCCGGCGGCGACGACATGACTCAATGTCTCCGCCCAGAAGGCCTGCTGCGAGCGCAGGACCTCAATGACCAGATCGGCCTTGGACGGAAAGTATCGGTACATCGTCATCTTCGATACCATCGATTTCGCGATGATCCAATCGACACCCACGGCATGGAAACCATGTTTTCCAAACAGATGCGTTGCTGTGACCAGGATCTGCGTGCGCTTGTCGAGCTTCTCTAGCTTGTCTATCACGATCGTTCTACCTTAGGTGTCGTAGTACTCATTATACGAGGTCGCAGTGGCGAACAGATCACCGCACCCCGGTAAAATTTGAGGAATTCGTTGGTTTTTTCAAGAATTTGCTCCCGGTGCGTCGGCAGTAGACAAGTTATTCTCATCCTCTGGGAACCGTCGCCGCCGATGCGCTAGCGGAAGGTACATTCCGTTCGCGCCGCTGTCGATACCGGGACGACCTGTACCCCTTCGGTTTGCATAAATCTGTGATTGCCCAGGCATTCGATAGCGGCCTGTCTGATGCGATACCCGATGTGAGGGCAACGAACCGTCCATCGACGCTTCCGTAGCCACAGCGTGTCGATGGATTGCGTCGTGACACGGAGGGCGGATTCCGCTATGGTAGGTGCATTGATGCAATACGGCGTTCAGCAATGCTTCGACCCAGATGGATAGCTGCCATTTCGATTGCCGGCGTCATTTTTCTTTCCCTCGCCGCAGGCTTTGCGATCGACCATAACCGGGCACGCGCTCGCGAGCTGAGGCTGGTCGGTGAAGTCGAACAAACGCTTGATCATGTTCTGACCGTTGCCCGATCCCGTCATGCACGACTGGCGGCATTGGCCGGGCAGAGCTGTCCGAGCATCCAGTCGAACCTGTCCGCGCTGGACTACATCACGCCATACGTGCGCCAGGTGCGTTTTTCCCACGACGGGGTGTTGTACTGCTCCACCGTCGCTGGCGTCGACGCGCGTTCGATGACCGCACCGCTGTTCTCTAACGGTGCCACGCAGCAAATCGCCTTTAGCGACAAAAGCTTGCTGACGCCGGGCATGCCGTTGCTGCTGGTCTACAACCGCGTGCGGGGCTACGATGGCATCCTCTACGTCATCGAGGGCGCCTACATCGTCGACTTACTGAGTCGCGCCACCGCGTCCGGTGCAGAAAGTGTTGTGATATCGGCGCGCAATGGCGGATCGTTGTCGAGCGATGGTCGCTTGATCGAGACCCCTCCTTGGCCGCCGGCAATAGCTCGCGCTGCCGGCGATTCGTACTTCTCTGTACTCATCGAGCCGGACCCGACTGTTCGTCGCAACGAGTTCGTGACCACGGAATTGCTCAGCTTGGTGTTAGGCCTCAGCTTTTTCGGCGTTTTGCATATCGGCTACTCCGCCGGTTTCACGCCCAGGCAACGCCTGCAGCGCCAAGTGCTGGCAGGGCTGCGGCGTGGCGAATTCTTCGTCGTCTACCAGACCTTTGTCGATTTACGCACAGGTCAGTGGAGTGGGGCGGAGGCGTTATTGCGGTGGAATCATCCGCGCTTCGGCCTCGTTATGCCTGGACGCTTCATCGGCGAGATCGAAGAAACCTCGGTCATTGCACCGTTGACGCGTTTCGTGATGGAGACTGCGCTCGCGGACTTCGCGAGTGTGCCGTTCCCGGACGGCTTTAGACTGAGCATCAACGTCGCCCCGCGTCATATCGAAATGCCGACGTTCCTCGACGATATGCGCGACGCGCTGAGCCGCCGGGCGGCGCATCTGAAGATCATTCTCGAAATCACCGAGCGCGGTTTGCTGAGCAGTGGCGGCAGTGTGCACGAAAGCATCGCGACGTTACGGCGGGCAGGGGTGGAGTTTGCCATCGACGATTTCGGTATGGAAAATAGCAATCTGTCCTTGCTCCGGCAATTCGCATTCGATTACATCAAGATTGACAAGCAATTCGTCGATCATGTGACAGGGCACGGCGCGCAACTCGTCGAAGGCATTCTGTTACTCGCGGACAAGTTGAAGGCGGCCGTGGTGGCCGAGGGCGTCGAAGATGCCGCCCAGCACGTTGCACTGCGTGCTTTCGGTGTCAGTTTTGCGCAGGGCTATCTCTATCAGCGTCCCTTGACGTTCGAGGCGTATGCCCGCGCCTATCGCGAGTCGCAGGAGATTGTCGACTCGATGCATCTGATCCACCGCGCGCCGTCGTTTTGCTGAACGCCTCGTCGATCGTTTTGCCGAAGGCCCGACGCTCGGCCGCCATTACCCGCACCGCTCTTGTTGCTGCTGTCGGCACGGCTGTCGCCGCGATCCTCCCCGTTGTCGATGCCACGCTCACCCGTCTCCTCGCCTGTACCCGCGTCCGACGGACCTAAAAGCGCGCCGGTCGGCTATCATGCGGCCGTGGCACAATGCCTGGGCCGTTGCGGGCTCACATTGGCTGTGGATCGACGACCGACGATCGATGAGCGATCGGTGCCAATGCCTCCGAACGCTCATCGATCGTCATGGGCCGCTGCCCGGGGCCTCGTCTGGCAGAATCACCAACGACTGGATAGTTATGCAAGAAACTCCTTCGCGGCTCTCGCAAGCGCCGCAATATCTGCTGTCGCGGCGCACGCTCTTTCTCTTGCTGATCGTGCTCGCAGTGATTTGGTTCCTCCCGCTGGGGATGCGCCATCTGATCCCAAGTGACGAGGGTCGGTATGCCGAAATGGCTCGTGAAATGTTCGTGACCAACGATTGGATCACGCCGCGTTACAACGGCTATAAATACTTCGAAAAGCCGCCGCTGCAGACCTGGGCGAATGCGCTGACCTTCGCATGGTTCGGTATTGGCGACTGGCAGGCGCGTTTCTATACGGCGTTGACCGGTTTTGCCGGCGTCATCTTGCTCGGCTACACTGGCGCACGCGTGTTCAACAGTGTCACCGGCGTCGCCGCCGCAGCGTTATTGGCCAGCTCGCCGTATTGGGATCTGATGGGCCATTTCAACACGCTGGACATGGGCCTGTCGTTCTGGATGGAACTGACGATGTGCTCGCTGTTACTCGCGCAGCGCGTCGGCGTAAGCGTGAGCACGCGACGCACCTGGATGTGTCTGGCGTGGGCCGGGATGGCGATGGCGGTGCTATCGAAAGGGCTGGTGGGGCTGATGCTCCCGGGCGCAGCGTTGGTGCTGTACACGCTGATCGTACGCGATTGGGCCCTCTGGAAACGCCTGCACATCGTGAGCGGTGTGTTGGTGTTCTTCGCATTGACGCTGCCATGGTTCATTCTGGTACAGATCAAGAACCCGGATTTCCTACACTTCTTTTTCATCGTTCAGCAATTCGAACGTTATCTGACGCCGGCACAGCATCGTCCAGGCGCGTTCTATTATTTCGTTCCGGTGCTACTGATCGGTTTTCTGCCTTGGTTGTCCCTGGCATGGCGGAGCGCTCGACTTGCGTTTCAGATGCCGCGCCAGCCGAACGGCTTCGCGCCGGTCGCGCTGCTGGCCATCTGGACCGTGTTCATCTTCCTGTTCTTCAGCGCATCGCATTCGAAGTTGCTGTCGTATGTGTTGCCTATTGCACCGTCGATTGCGTTGCTGCTGGCATTGGTCGTGCCGACGCTATCGCAGGTGCAATGGCGTCGGCATTTGCAAGGCTACGCGCTGTTACTCGCCGTGGGTGCCGTGGGCGCGATCTACCTGGGTCATTTGGGTGACCGCACTACACCGAACGCGCTTTATCGCACGTTCCAGGTCTGGGTATATGCCGGGCTAGCGGCCGCGTTGATCTGCACGCTGCTGGCGATCTGGATCAATCGTCGCCATACGATGGCTTCCGTCATCATGTTCGGTGCCGGTTGGTTGCTGCTCGGCACGATCGGCGGAACCGGGCATGAGACGTTCGGGCGCGAGAGCTCCGGCGTTCTGCTGGTGCCGGCGGTCAAACAGGCAATGGCGGCATTGCCGGTCGATACGCCGTTCTATTCGGTCAACAAGCTCGACCATACGATGCCTTTCTATCTCGGGCATACGATGATCATGGTGCAAGGGGCGGATGAGTTGCAGTTCGGCGTGGATGCGGAACCGCAGAAATGGATTCCGAGCGTGGCGGAGTGGGTGCAACGGTGGAACACGCAACCCTATGGTCTTGCGTTGATGGGCCCCGATCAATATGACGCGCTACGCAAAGCCCATGTGCCGATGCAGGTCGTTGCCCGCGATGCGCGGCGCGTGATCGTCGAAAAGCCGCCTGCAGGCAGCGATGCTGCCGCTGCAGCCAGCGCCGCGGCGAATGCGGCAAACTAAATAGCCGCTG
>CAWUJR010000083.1:0-10790 GCA_963922375.1 uncultured Robbsia sp. | reverse complement strand
ATCTCGATAGGCAAATGGACAGCATATTGACATCGCTACTTTCTGGCGTGCCGCTGAAGGGAAGCATCGGCATTTC
Organism: uncultured Robbsia sp.; assembly: GCA_963922375.1. GTDB lineage: Bacteria > Pseudomonadota > Gammaproteobacteria > Burkholderiales > Burkholderiaceae > Robbsia. The sequence continues at coordinate 10,714 of CAWUJR010000083.1, read as the reverse complement.
ATCGGAGATGATGGAGGCGCTCTACGCTCAAGCCTATCAATTGTATCAATCGAATCGTCTTGACGAAGCCGAGAATTTTTTCCGCTTCCTGTGCATTTATGATTTCCACAACGTGGATTATGCATTGGGATTGGGTGCGGTTTTCCAGTTGAAAAAGAACTACGTGAAGGCCATAGAGATCTACGCTGCGGCCTACATCATTGGCGATAAAGAATTACGTCCTATTTTATATGCTGGTCAGTGCAGCCTACTGATGAATGATCCATCCCGTGCAAAACAATGCTTCGAGTTAGTCATCGAGCAAAGCGAGGACTGCGCTTTGAAAGCGACCGCTCGATCTTACTTAGCCGCGCTAGCGGCGAACGCCCCACCTTTTCAACAGGGAGAGAGTCAGAATGAAACCGATTAGCACTGGCGGAGCGAGTCAATCGTCCATTCAAGATGCGCATCCGATCACACCGACGTCCATCACGCAACCGTATCACGATACGAGGTCTGCGACGGAGGCGACGCATGCCGAGGGAATCGACGTCGCGGTCCGCGACGCAGGACGTCCGGTCGATACCGTGATGCTAATGACCGATATGCAACCCAAGTTGCTCCCACCGTCTGCCGCCGGGATCGCCTTCGCCGAACAAAAATCCGAGGATTTAACGGTGATAAGTGCCCGCTTCGGCATGTTGGTGAAAGAACGCAACCTTCTTCGGATGCAGCTACAAACGAATCTCTCGCAGCAGATGGCCGATCAGATGGATGCCATCAACACCCGCAAAGCGGATCAGGCAGAACAGGAACGAGAAAAAGCGGAGAGAGTACAAAAAATTTGGGGATCGGTGTTCAAAGGGCTGACGGTGCTGCTGACCGCCGCAAGCCTCCTGGCAGCCGTCTTTACCGGCGGGGCCACATTGGTTATCACAATGGCCATATTCGCGATCGATGTCGGCATGGAAGTCGGTACCGGGAAATCTCTCACCGCGCGCATCGTCGAGCCCGTCATGAAATTTGCAATCGAAACCTTCCAAAAGCTCACGGCGGAGCTCGAAAAATTAGGGCTCGGCAAGGAAGCCGCCATCGCTGTGGCGGCGGCTCTGTCCTATATCGCCGTCAATATATTGGTGGTGGTGTTGGCAAAAGTCGGCGGAGGCCTTGCCACGGCGGCAAAGTTCATTGGAAAGTGCACGCCCAAGATGGTGCAACTATTGAAACAGGCGCTCCAATGGGTAATGAAGCAGATCGGCAAGATACGCGTGGGCGATGGCGGTTTTGAAGCCAGTGCAAAGTCCGTCGGTTATGTGGCCGGTGCAGGGACCGGCTTGTCTCAAACGGGAAATGCCGGGCAGGCGGTAGCACAAGCGCATCACCATCACGAAGCCGCAAAGATTGAAGCCAGCATCGTGAGCGACTCGGCATATCGCGATATCAACAACGAGATGTCCGAAGCATTGGTCGATATGGCAAATCACGCTCAAGAGCTGATGCAAACCCTGCTCGCATCAACGCGGAGGATGCTCAACGCGCAAAACGATGTCAACGCCAATATTATCGCTAACGCGCGAGCGGCTTAAGTCGCACCCTTTTCCTCAGACGACAACGGACAGCATCATGACCAAGATATCGCAGCCCTTCGCCACTGCTCCCAAGCACGCTCCCTCCACCATTCCGGACAATATCCATCCGAGTTCCGCGACCGATAATCGTGCCTTCCCGCCCGAATTCGTCGCCGAATCGCTCGGCAGCAGCTATCAAGCGCACGATACCAGCGGGTCGAAAGCCGTCAACGTTGACGATATGGACGCGCTGTTGCGTGGATTAAGCGCACGCGAACGCAGAGACCTCTCCACAGCGCTCACCACATTCTCGCTGGCGCACCCCGATGCATTAGACACACCGCGCTTACTCGCTGAGACGTTCGCTGCGCTCGGTGGAATGCGATTAGACGACTGGCCTCGCATGTCGACGACGCTTCGCGAAGCGTTGATGGCGCGCGAATACCCCGCTGAACAGCCGAAACACAAGGTATTGATGGCGCTAGATCCGATCGAAGCCCTTATCCTACGAATGTTGAGAATTCAACAAAAGGTAGGACAGAATGCAATGGGGCAATATATGAAAGCACTGGACAGCATGGTTGCTGCTGCAAAGAGGCGAGGCGATGAAATTTTAAAAGATGCGCAAAATAACTTTAATTATGCGATCGCCGGTGCTGTCGTCCAGGGTTCGCTCAGCATCGCCGGCGCCGGACTAGGGATCCGCGCATCCTACAAGAATCTAAGGGCGTATCAAGCCTTCAACGGCTCTGCGCCGAAAGGTTCGTGGCTCCGTTTTACCGGGAAAAAATCCTCTTCCGTAGCAGAAAATAAGATCGATCAAGCGGCCAAGGGTAACGAATGTCTGCTGAAGGAGCGCCTGGAAAGTACCGCGATCGGCGGCAAGCTGGGTGACGCGTTGAGTCATACGGCTCAACCCGTGGGAAGGTTGCTACAAACGGGCGGCGAGTTGCAGGGCTCGACGTATAAGCTCAAGCAGAACGATGCCAGTACGGACCAAAACGTATTTGAAGCGCTGCGCAACGACGAAAAAGACCGCGTTACCAAAGCGATCCAGTCGATCGCTAGCTTCCAGGCGGATTTCCGCGCTTATATCGAAAAACGAGCTAGCGCGCTGGATTCGACGGCATCGGCCCGTTTGGCCTGACGACGTATCGCTCGCGATTTGAACGGTAACGAATCTGGCACTCGCCGCCCTTCTTACGATTCAACTGGAGGACTCGTCGCCGAGAGGGGGCGAGCATCAAAATGACGTTTCCGATAGGGATGAAACTGCTCGCAGGGTTCAAAAAAACCATCGATCTCAGTGCGAAGACGGGGACCGATGCAGATCTAGATTATTTTCTCAAAACGGTCGATACAGGAAAGGGGATCGTCAAGCAGCTGAAGGGTGTCGACAACAAAGCCATTCGCTCCGATAAAATCTCCCCCCCTGAAAAATCGCCTCATTTGCGTCACTTACTCCGATCGACACTGCAAGCGGTAAGCGGCGCTCCTACGGTAGGCTGCAAAACCACCGCCCATACCGTCGCCCTTCCCGACGCGCTCCCTGCGGCGCCGGAGCCCGCAAGAAGCGCGCATAGCGAACGCTGCAACCCCGTCGTCACCCCTGTAGCGCGTCCCAACGTCGACGATCTTGCTGTGGCTGTGCTCAGCGCCGTCGAGGCCAAAGGCTCGGCCAGCGAAGCATTGCACGGGCAGCTATTGGCGCGTTTTTGTAAAAGGCTGGATCCGGCGCGGCAGGCACAATTCGACGCGGCAAGAGACACGATGAGAGATCACGGCGTCCATGCGATCCGGCAACTCGCGTTACTGGTTTATCTTGGCGAGTCGCTTGGCATGGATCAGGCGGACCTGCGACGCTTCGCCAATGAGGGTATTTTCTATGCGGCGCGCGGTCCTGGGATAACCCACACGACATTGTTGCCGACCGGTAGCAAGGATAAGCCTAACCACGCCAAATTCCATAAGCTATTGGGTTCCCTCATGCGGGAGATTGCGTCGCGTCGAGACCCTTCTTGCTCTTCTAAGACACCGCTTGTCGATGTCGACCGCATTGTCAGCGAATATCACGGCGAGGTAATGAGAACCGTCGTTGACAACGTCAAGAAAGCATCGAACGATCAATTTTGCTGTGTCGATGAAGACAGCGCGACGGGCGAACGGCTCTCTCACGACGACGCGATCGCCATTGCATACCACACCTACGAAGCGCGTTTTCCGCATCAAGGCGGCCCATTGGCGCTGTATGCGGCATCGACCCACCGCACGGCATGCATCACCGAGATCGTCGATCTGCTCTGTGCCAGTGATGCCTCGGTGTTACCAGGCCCATCAACGAGTGATGGCAATAGCTGCACGAACACCTGCACGCCCACCCCGTCGCGCCGGATCAGTATGTCGTCGCCCTCGCCCGCGGTCCAGCCCGGTCCCCTTATGCCCATCGAGCCCGCTCCCGTTCTCCCACCGAGACCTCCGGCACCGGCCAGGACGACACCATCAATGCCGACACCCTCTGAGGCGCCGAAGCGGGCGTCGCCTTCGCGTCGATCAATGGAAGATGACGATCATATTGCCACGCCCTTACCCACTTCGAAGGTAAAGCAAAAGCAATCCTTACCTGGGCAACCTACGTCATTGCAATGGACTCCTATCAAATGGAGCGATAGCGAAATAAACAGTTCGTGCAACAAGAAGCTGCCCTATTCTTCTGCTCAGTACATTTTGTCTAAATTGTCCGACGGACTCAGCAACGATCAGTCTTCGGTAAAAAAACAGATCAACGATCTACGCCAATCCGGCACGCTTTCGCCACAATCCGACCGAATCAATTTTAGAAAGGACCTTGCCATATTCAACCGGGATCGCGTGACATTTGAGGCAGACCGTATCGGATTTGAGACCGACCTTATCAAATTTAATGAGGACTTCGCCAAGCTTCAAGGAGATTTATATGCTGCTCTGCCGCTGAACCTTGCCGACGCCGATCAAACACGCATAAATGCGCAGGCACTGGATCAAATAGCGTCGTTGTACCAGAGCGTGCTTCGTCAAACGGGCCTCTTTCAAATGCCATCACCCGATCGCGCGCATCGGCTCCAGCCGCTCGATGCGCATCGATACATGAGTGCGACATTGCTGTCAGATTTCGTCGATAAAGTGAAGCCCGCTACGGCAGTTGCTCGCTCGCACGGGATCACGCTTGACGCCAACGGAACGGCGCCGATGGCGTATCTCCTGCAGTCCAACGGAGCGCGAGAAAAGGTTATTTTATAGATTGCCGCTCCATTAGCAGTGGATGCTCAATGGAACCGACCTGATCAATACAGGGATTTTATGCAAATGACCGCGACGAGAGACCGATAATATCCAAGTCTTCCGACCAATTTGCTGCCGCTCCCGGTAGCAACTCCGCGAGATTGAGAATGGGCAATAAAATTTCCACCGGACCGACCCTCCTAACGACCCCTCGCCTCGCTCCTTTTGAGGCCCCAGCGGATCACAACATACGGGGGGCAATGAGTGGCGCCAGGAACATGGCAGCCGCGAGCGCACCCACCGCTTCCGTTCGCAGCATCGATATATTGGCTAGGAGAAACAGTGATCTCATTGTCAACCTAGCCCATCGGATCAAAACCGCTGCAGACGCTAGGGCGGAATACTTCGCAAGAACCACAGAATCGCCAGAAGTGATTGCAGAGGAAAATGCCATTTACCTAACGAGCGTATTCAACACGATTGCAAAAGAAGCAGTGTTGTCTCACCTATCGGTCAATGACAGAGTGAGATTTGATACATTCGCCAGGAAATATTCTTTACTTACCAGTCGATCAGATATTGCCTCCGATTTCCACTGCGCCGACAAAGATATGTGGCGTGTGAAATCTTTATTTGTTATTGGATTTTTCTCGCTTTATTGTAAGGATAGGGGCATCTCACCCCAAAAGACGAGAAAGATAGTTAATGAATGGTTTAACTTTGTTAGTGGGGTTAGTCGCTCATCGCCATATGCTCCCCGAAAGGACGGAAGAATTCTTTTGAGTGCCTACAAGTTGATCGCTAACCATCACACACCCGAAGCCAAAAATACCATACAAATTTATTCGCATGCAATCGATCGCTTGGTCGAATTCGGAATGCAAATAAGCAGAGTCATTGAGGATAGTTATGCACCCAACTCAAGCGCCGGTGACCTTGAGAATCCAAAGGCGGGAGACCGATTGAAGGAAATGGAGTTTTACGAATTATTGAAGGGCCCCTATCCGATCACCGATAGCAGGGTGCTCGACGATGCCGTGCATATTCCCAATGAGATAAAGGCAGCTATCGCATACTATGCGGGGTTTTCGGCCTTTAATACGCGGAGGCGCGCCGACATGCACGGTGCGTCGAATACACACCCTCACCCGGACCCAAGCGCACCGCTGGGAGATAACCCGGCAGCGCCGCCGGTCGTCCCAACGCGCTTAAACTGGCAAGACTTGGATGCGCTTTTCAGCGATGCCCGTCAAGCGCCTCCGCAGGCACCGCCAACGCGCTTTATGCCAAACGACTATCGCGCCTGAAACGGGAGCGTTCGTCGGGTACTGTGGGGGTGAAACGGCCGCGCCCTCCCCAGCGTTAGGCGGTGTGGACATAGACCAAGCTAACCTGTCATCATAAGCGCTCCCATCGCCACGGGGTGCTCTGGACGTGAATTCGCAACGAAGCAAGAGACTTTCGCGCGCCTTATTATTCGTTGGGTGCGCTTCCACTATTTTGTTGGCGGCGGCGATTGCCAGTCTCGTGGTCTTACGCGTTGTTGCGATCGAAATCTGGAATAACAGCGAGGCGGCGACCTTGCATTACCGGGCTGCACTGGACGCGATTGCGCAGGACGAACGATTAGTGCTCGAAGCGAGTCGCTCGGTGCATTACATGTTGACGGACGGCCCCCATCAAAAATTGGGTGATAGCGCGATGTCCGCGCTCTGGGCGCTCCCTAACGAAAAAATCAGTTTCGTCGAAGATTTTCCGCTGTCTCCCCCTTTAACGATATACAAGTCCATCGCACCCGGGCGCACTGCTTCGCCTCAGACGCGTGACGACATGCGTCGCCAGTTCCGCATTGGTGCCCGTCTCATGTGGTTCGAGGCGGCATGGGGAGGATCGGGCACGCTGCGCCAACCCGCCTACTATGTGTCCGCTGCCGGCAATTTCGCGATCGCTCGGACGACGAGCGAGCCATCGCCAATGAACGTAGGCATGGCCGATGCCTCTCGCTATTTCAGTGCCATGCTGGAACGTTTCTCTACGCTTGTGCAGGCCGCGCCGGTACATCATCCCGCGCCCTATTGGACGCGCCCCTATGTCAATCCCATATCTCGGGAAGACACGATCACCGTCTTCAATCCGGTTCGCGATCCGCAAGGCAATACGCTCGGGTACATTGCGAAGGACTTTTCGTTGGAACAGTTCAGCGAAGCTGACAAAGCGGCCAACCCGCTGTCGGTCGGGTATGCATTCTTCTCGCGCGATCTCGACTATGCGTTCGGACATCAAGATGAGGCACTGCGGCGCGGGCTACGCATTCCTGCATTTCAGCATGTCCTCATTGCGGGCGACACCGCCATTTGGTGGCGCGAAGGCGTTTTGCTCATCGGCGATACCTCGCCGTCCGGAAATTGGCGGGTCGCGTTTTCGCTGTCTTTTCGGGAAGTGCTCGCACACCATCCTGCCACGGCGATCGGCGCACTGACGGCCTTCTTGTTGGTATCGCTGCTGACATTGGTCGGCGCGCTATTCGTTCATCGCAGGCTGCTGGAGCCGGTTGAGCGTCAAGCGAAAGCACTCGCGGAGAGCGAAAAATTCAGCCGTACGATCTTCGAGGTTTCGCCAGTTGGTCTCATTGTCATCGACCTTGAGCATTTTCGGATCCTAGGGCGCAACGAGCCGGCTCGCGCCATGGTCAGCGACAGCGCCCCTGATGACGAACCCGTATCCGGCCGGATCTCTATTGTCGACATTGCACGTGCATTCCACGGGCTCAGCCACGAATGGGTGGAAGTGGCCACCAATGATGACGTATCGCAACGGCGCTACTTCACATTGCGTTTCGCGACAACCCGTTACCAGGAGCAGCCCGTCGTGCTGTGCGCAGTCGTCGATGTCACCCATCGGCGATTGACCGAGCAGTCGCTTGCGGACGCCAAACACGAGGCAGAGGCAGCAAATGCCGGTAAATCTGCGTTTCTTGCCACGATCAGTCATGAGATCCGCACGCCCCTTCACGGCACACTTGCCGCACTCGAACTGATGTCCGCTGGCAAGCTCGAAGACGACCAGCGCACATTGATCGACATGATGGATGGCTCGGCCCGAAACTTACTGCAACTGATTAACGACCTGCTCGACTTTTCTAAACTGGGAGCCGGGCAGCTTGCGCTTCAGGCGCGCCCCTTCAACTTGACGGACGAGTTGCAACAGTTGATCCGGTCGTTCGCGCCGCGTGCAGTAGAGCGTGGGGTGCGCCTACGCTGCTTCATATCGTCGGCCTTCGAACGCGATGTCGTCGGAGACCCAGTGCGTCTTTCTCAAATCGCGGCGAATTTGGTCAGCAACGCGTTGAAGTTCACATCGAGCGGCTATATTGACCTGATTGCCGAGCCGCTACCCGACGTGCGGGACGCTCACCACGATGCCGGCGAAACGACGGCTCACATGACGGCAACGGCACCGCTCGCCGAGTCCCAAAGTGGCCAAGTGTATGACGATCGACGTTGCCCAGTCAGCCTGCGCGTCGTAGACACTGGTATCGGCATACAGCCGGAGCAACTCGCTCGGCTTTTCACGCCGTTTTACCAAGCCCCTCGTGACGTGGATACGATACAAGGTGGCACCGGCCTGGGTTTATCCATCGTTCGCGATATCGCTGCACTGATGCACGGCGAAGCGTATGCCACGTCGACTTACGGCAAAGGCAGCGAGTTCACGGTGAACCTGATCCTGCAATGGGCCACCGCCGAGCTCCCCCCTCAGCAGACACGGCCGCCGCTCGCAGGCCTTGTGGTACATGTATTCGCTGAAAGCGAGCGGGAAACCGACTTTCTCTGTCAGTGGCTCCGATCGCAGTCCGCACTGCCAGCCGCCGCCCCGTCCGTGTCGCATGCGCCCGCCCATTCTCAGCTTGTCGATCAAATCGACGCACAGGCCGAACGGCCCACTGGGGAACCGGTTTGGCTTTATGCCCCCGGCGCCATGGTAGAAACGCCCACCAACGGCAAGCCCTGCGTCGTCATGGATGCGCTGGGGAGCCCTCGTCCGCTCGCCGACGGTGCGCTGGTTCGCGTCAGTGCGTATTCCCAATATGGGCTCCTGCTGGCATTGTGCGAAGCCTCTGGCCGCGCGCTTCCGAATCGCGAAACGCTCGAGGCGGTCGCCGATACGCGCTATGGTCTTCGCGTACTGATCGTCGAGGACCATCCCGTCAATCGCCGCTTGCTGGCGCGGCAGGTCGAGCGGTTCGGGTGCGAGGCCATCGTCGCGCCAGACGGCCAACATGCGTTGCGTTACCTCGCGGGAGACGATCGCGTTGACCTCGTGCTCACCGACATTAATATGCCGGGGCTCAATGGATATCAGCTCGCCCAGGCGATTCGCGATTCGGGTCAGCGTATGCCGATCTACGGTGTGACGGCAGACATTGCGAACCAGGAAACGGTCGCCCATGGCGATGCGATGCAAGGCTGCCTCCCTAAGCCACTCAGCCTCGCGATCCTGGGTCCCGTGCTGCGTTTGGTCGCCGGCGCGAACAGTCCCACTCGCAGGCTCGCCGCCGACGCCCCCGTGACCTCAGACATCGTCGGGTCGGATGAACTGGACCCCGCCACGTTGCCGGACGAGCTACGCGAAATGGTTGTCGAAACGATGGACATCGATGTGCGCAGGCTGGAAACCGCGTTACAGGACGCGGACCGAACAGCCAGGCTCGATGGGCGGGACGATATCGACGGTACACTACACAGGATGCAGGGTGCCACGCTAGCGCTCGACTGGACCACGATGACCGAGTTGATCCGAAACGCATCGCAGCAATTGTCGACCGATTCCGATGCGACCGCCGGCGTGAGCGCCGTCATTTCCGCTTGGCATCGCATCCGAGCGCGTTGGCTCCGATCATAGGGCATCCACACGGTGGTGCGACACGAGCAGCCGTCGCTCCCTGGGCGCCTGATTCCATCATGAGGAGGCATATGTCTAACCGCTACAGAATTATCCTAGCAGACGACCATCCCGTCGTACGCAGCGGCGTCAAGATGGCGCTTAACGACTTCGACGTCGTCGCTGAAGCGGGCGACTCGACCGGTCTTTTCGCGGCCCTGGAAACGCATCGTGCCGATGTGGTCATTACCGACTACGCGATGCCTGGCGGAAAATATCAGGACGGGGCAGTCATGCTCGAACGGCTGCATCGCCTTTATCCGGACGTGAAGATCATCGTGCTGACGCTGCTGAAGAATCCAGCGATCCTGGCAAAGATTGCCGCGTCACCGGTAGATGGCATCTTGAACAAAGAGGGAGAAACGAAAGAAATTTCGTCGGCCATTGTCCGAGTGATGAACGGCATGCGTTATCACGGCGCCAGTGTGAAGCTCGCGCTCGAAAGCGCGGATCTGCACTTCCGGCCCGAAGCATTGCCGTTGTCGACAAGAGAAATCGAAGTATTGCGACTTTTCCTGGCAGGAAAAGGCATGACACAAATCGCCGAAGAAATGCGTCGCAGTATCAAAACCGTCAGTAACCAAAAGCAATCCGCGCTCCGAAAGCTAGGATGTGCAAACGACGCTGAGCTTTTTCAGCTGAAAGCTGTCGACGGTTTAGGAGAAGTCCTGCAGTCGCGGATCGGTGAAGACGGGCCGCGCGAAAGCGACGAGTAGCACGAATAGCGCCATGATGCCGTTCGACTTCGTCTTGAAGAGGATTCAACGAAGTCGCGACGAGATCATTCTCATTTTCTCCTGAATGCGTTCGCGGCAAGCTGAGACAGAACACGTCGACATGTTACCGCCGCCCGCCTGCTCTAGCGATGCCCCCACAGCGGCAGCCAAGCAGGGGCCATATAGGAGAATCCTGTGTCCAGCATTATCACCAGACTGCCCGCGCCGCCCGTCGCCGCGGCCCCGGCTCTC
>CAWUJR010000082.1:0-10823 GCA_963922375.1 uncultured Robbsia sp. | reverse complement strand
CGACTCGCAGATGTGGGTGCTGTCGCCGAACCAACCGAACTGGATCGTGATGCCGGTCCGTCCCGGGCCGCCGTTGCGACCGAAGGGCGACCGGATGCTGGCCTGGCTTCTGATGAGCTTCTCCGCCGCGGTGCTGCTCGCTTTGTTCGCCGCATGGCGTCTGCAACACCCGATTCGCAAACTGGCCATTGCGGCGTCGCGTTTCGGACAGGGGCGCGACGTGTCGCCGGTACCCGAAGAAGGACCGCATGAGTTCCGCTTGCTGACGCGTCGCTTCAATCAAATGATTGCCGACATTTCGCAAAACGAGAGCGATCGCGGGATCATGCTGGCCGGTGTCGCGCACGATTTGAAGGCACCATTGGCGCGCCTGCGCTTGCGCGCTGAAATGGTGGACGACAACAAGCAGCGCGACGGCTTCGTACGCGATGTGGACTCGCTGTCGCATATCGTCGACCAGTTTCTGGTCTTCGCGCACGACGGTGCCGATCAAAGCCCGCAACAGTCTGTCGATGAGCATTGCGAACGGTTTGCGCGTAACTATCAAAGTGCATGGCCTGCGCGTGCACCGCTGCGACTCGATTTGCATGCGGGCGATCAATGCCTGTTGAGCGCGGCGACGCTGGACCGTCTGCTCTCCAATCTGGTGGAAAACGCATACAACTACGGTGCGCCGCCCGTGACGATTGCCTCCGGCAGGGTGGGCGGAGAGTGGTTCGTCTCGGTGTCCGATAAGGGTGCCGGTATCCCCGAGGCCGACATTACGACCGCCAGCCGCCCCTTCGTGCGATTGGATCCGGCGCGCGGCGGCAATGCGCACTGTGGATTGGGCCTTGCCATCGTCGAGCGATTGGCGAGACGCGCAGGTGGCCGTTGCCTGTTGGCGAATCAGCCGACAGGGGGCCTGCGCGTGGAGATACGGTTCCCGTCGTCGCCGTCGCTTCAGTTCGAAAAAAGCGAGTTCAGCGCTGACGCGGCTTCGCTGTCGACGGTGTTATAGGTCACGCTCGACGTCTCGAAAATATAATGCGTCGTGTATTTTCCGAGACGTTCGATGATCTCTTCCTGTATGGCCTCAGGGGCCACATCCAACTTCAGATACCAGGCGGTGGACGATAGGCGCGTTTGAAACGCACCGTATTCAGCCATGATCTGATCACATTCCTGCGCGTTCTGATCGCGGCAGACAACCACATAGTTGCCTTTCATCATTCTTCTCCTGTGTTGTCTTGGGCGAGAGTCGATGATACAACGGGATCGCAGTAGTGCAAATGCACGCTGTCAGACACTGTAAAGCACGCCGGGTGAAAGCCGAGCAATTTTTCGCGCCATGGGGTCGGTAATGCTGGCCGGAAGGGCGGTTTTTCGCCTATATTTGCCCCCTTATCGGCGACTTTCTTCGCGTCCGGGCCAATTTTTAAGGGTTTTCGCGGGGTTTCTCAGGCTGCGTCGAAAAAAAACGGACGAAACTCGACAAACCCCGACAAAAGCGGCCGAAACCGAGGGTAAACGGTTGTGCCTGAAACGCAGGTTGTAGTAGTGTCGGTCCGTCGCTGAATGGTGCGGCTACCATTCGGCCGTAACGACCCCGCTTGAGCAGGACAGTATTGAGAATGCCATCGATTCGCCCCTTCGTCGCCCTATTGGGTCAGGGCCCGTTCCGGAACCTGCCGGCCGGCCGTTATACGTCTTTTGCATCGAGGATGAACCATGCGCCAAACGCCTGAGACACGCAGCGGCGCGAATGTCTCGGCGTGGCGCTTGCGTCCCAATCGATGGGATTTCGTCGCGTTTCCGTTGATTCTTTGCGTGATTGCAATGGCAGCGGTCGGCTTTCATCAAACGCTTGCGCCGATGTCCGTGCTGGACTCGACGCCGATTTCGCTCGACCCGGCCCACCTGCCGGAATATGCATTGCGCACGACGCTGCGCATGTTGGCCGCGATGGTCGCGTCGTTGTTGTTCACGCTGATCTACGGCACGCTGGCCGCGAAGAGTCGACGCGCTGAAAAGGTCCTGGTCCCGATCCTCGACATCCTGCAGTCCGTACCGGTGCTCGGCTACATTTCGTTCACGGTCACGTTCTTTCTCGCGCTGTTTCCGGGCCGGGTAGCCGGTGCCGAGTTGGCGGCGATCTTCGCGATCTTCACCAGCCAAGCGTGGAATATGACGTTCAGCTTCTATCAATCGGTGCGCACCGTGCCGCGCGACCTGGATGAAGTGTCGAAGAACTTCCAACTGACGGCATGGCAGCGGTTCTGGAAGCTCGACGTGCCGTTTTCGATGCCGGGCCTGATCTGGAACATGATGATGAGCATGTCCGGCGGCTGGTTCTTCGTGGTGGCATCGGAGGCCATTACCGTCGGCAACCATACGTTCTCGCTTCCCGGCATCGGTGCTTATCTGGCGCAGGCGATCTCGGCGCAGGACACGCGGGCGATCGCATGGGTGATCGTGACGATGGTGATCGTCATTCTGCTGTATGACCAACTGCTGTTCCGCCCGCTGGTCGCGTGGGCCGACAAATTTCGGATGGAAACCACCGGTAGTCAGCATCAGCCGCAGTCCTGGTTGCTGGATCTGATCCGCAAGACCCGTTTGATCCATCAACTGTTGATCCCGGCAGGGTGGGTGCTGGCCACGCTCGCGCGACTACCCGTGCGCTTGCCGGTTGTCTCCTGGCTAGGGAGAGCCCGTGGCAGCACGTTTGCACCGGCGGCGCAGACCGTGTCGCGATCGGCCACGAACGCCGCGCGTTCCGCATCCAATGCGGCGCGTCGTTTGCCAACGCCGCGCTTGTCTACGCGGGCGGTCGATGTGATTCTCGCCACCGTACTGGTCGCGGTGACGCTGTACTGCGGTTGGCGTGTCGTGCGCTTCATGTCGGCGACCGTGAACGGTCACGATGTGTTGGGCGTGTTCGGGCTCGGCCTGATCACGCTGCTGCGCGTGACGTTGCTCACGTTCCTCGCGTCGCTGATCTGGGTGCCGGTGGGCGTGCTCGTGGGACTGCGACCGGCGCTCGCGGAGAAGATTCAACCGCTTGCACAATTCCTGGCGGCATTCCCGGCGAACCTGCTGTTCCCGATTTTTGTCATCGTGATCGTGCGCTACAAGCTGAACCCGGATATCTGGTTGTCCCCGCTGATCGTGCTGGGCACGCAGTGGTACATCCTGTTCAACGTGGTGGCCGGTGCATCGTCGTTTCCGAACGACTTCCGGGAAGTCGCGACCAATCTGCGTATTCGCGGCTGGCAGTGGTGGTTCAAGGTCATGCTGCCGGGCGTCTTCCCGTACTACATCACCGGCGCCATTACCGCGTCCGGCGGTGCCTGGAACGCCAGCATCGTTGCAGAGGCCGTGTCGTGGGGCAACTCGCACGTGGTCGCGCATGGGCTGGGGGCGTATATTGCCGAGATGACGGCGGCCGGCGACTATCCGCACATCATTCTGGGAATCGCGGTGATGTCGCTGTTCGTTACCTTGTTCAACCGTCTGCTGTGGCGCCCGCTCTACGCCTATGCAGAGACCCGTCTTCGCTTCGATTGATATCTCATGGCTAATCCGACTCCCGAACTGAATGCGGCCTCGACGCCGGCTGCCGCCGCATCAGCTAACGCCGCATCAGCTGCTCCATCCACCGCTGCCGCCGCGCAGTCTTCTTTGCCGGGGCACATGCCGAAAGGGCAGGAAGAAATACTGCGGGTCGAAAATATCACGCGGGGCTTCGACAAGAGCCAGGGCGAACTGCTGGTGCTCGACGACGCGAATCTGACGTTGTCGAATGGTGAGATCGTCGGTTTGCTCGGTCGCTCCGGCTCCGGCAAGTCGACGTTGTTGCGGATCATCGCCGGCTTGATCAAACCGACCAGCGGCACCGTCTGGTACATGGGCAAGCCGTTGACGGGTCCGGCGGCGGGTGTATCGATGGTGTTCCAGACCTTCGCGCTGTTCCCGTGGCTCACGGTGCTGCAAAACGTCGAAGCCGGGCTCGAAGCGCAAGGGGTGCCCGCTCGCGAACGGCGGGAGCGTGCGTTGGCCGCCATCGATCTGATCGGCCTCGATGGTTTCGAGAATGCGTACCCGCGCGAATTGTCCGGCGGCATGCGCCAGCGCGTCGGTTTCGCGCGTGCCTTGGTCGTCGACCCGACGCTGTTGCTGATGGACGAGCCGTTTTCCGCGCTGGACGTCTTGACCGCCGAAACGCTGCGCACCGATTTGCTCGATCTATGGACCGACGGCAAATTGCCGATCAAGTCGGTGTTGATCGTCACGCACAATATCGAAGAAGCCGTTTTCATGTGCGACCGCATTCTGCTGCTGTCGTCGAATCCCGGTCGCGTGATCGCCGAGATCAAAGTGCCGTTCAAGCACCCGCGTAATCGCCTCGATCCCGCGTTCCGACGTCTGGTGGACGACATCTACGCGAAGATGACGAGCCGTGGCGGCCTGACCGCGAACGCGAAAACGGAACTGTCGCTGGGTAGCTGGTTGCCGCATGTGTCCACGAATCTGATGGCCGGCCTGATCGAAACGTTGGCGGCGGCGCCGTACAACGGCAAAGCCGATCTGCCGGAAATCGCGCGCAGTCTGCATCTCGAAGTCGACGACCTGTTCCCGGTGGCCGAAGTGTTGCAGAACCTTCGCTTCGCCGAGTTGCGCGAAGGCGATATCTTGCTGACGTCGGCGGCCAAGGTGTTTGCCGACTACGGCACGCAAGCGCGGAAGCTGTTGTTCGCAGAACATCTGCTGCGTAACGTGCCGTTGGCTGCCCGGATCAAGAAAGTGTTGAACGAACGCCCTGGCCACCGCGCGCCACGGGTGCGCTTCGAGCAGGAGCTCGAAGACTTTCTGAGCGACAGCGCTGCGGAAGAAACGCTGGATGCCGTCATCAACTGGGGGCGCTACGCGGAGATCTTTTCGTACAACGATCAGGCCGAAACCTTCAGTTTGGAAGACGTCGAAAGCTGATCGACGCGTCGGCGTGCTCGTCGACGCCTCATTGGCGCATATTCGTCGCATCGTCGCCTCTGAAGGGAACGGGGATTGCTGCAGCGGAGGCTGGATTACTAGGAGCCTCCTCAATGAGCATCACGTCTTCGACCCCTTCCGCAGCTGAACAACAAGATCGCCAGCCAGGCGTACAAGGCGAGATGGATCACCGACCCGAAGGCGATGAACGGGACTATATCGGTAGCGGCAAGTTGAAAGGGCGCGTTGCGCTGGTGACGGGCGGCGATAGCGGTATCGGCCGTGCCGTCGCGATCGCGTTTGCGAAAGAAGGTGCCGATCTGATGGTCGTCTATCTCGACGAGCATCGCGATGCGAATCACACCCGCGCCGCCATTGAGCGAGAAGGGCGTCGCTGCGAAACGATGTCGATCGATCTGGGCCGCGAGGCCAGTGCACGGTTGGTCATCGAGCAGACGATCGCGAAGTTCGGCCGTCTCGACATTCTCGTCAACAATGCGGGCGAACAGTATCCGCAAGGCTCGCTCGCCGATATCTCGGCCGAGCAACTCGAGCGCACCTTCCGCAGCAATATTTTCTCGATGTTCTTTCTTTGCAAGGCGGCATTGCCGCACTTGGCCTCGGGCGCACGCATCATCAATACGTCGTCGGTGACGGCGTATCGCGGCAGCGCACATCTGCTGGATTATTCATCGACGAAAGGCGCGATTGTCGGTTTTACCCGCTCATTGGCGAAACAACTCGCACCGCAGGGCATTCTGGTGAACGGCGTCGCGCCAGGGCCGATCTGGACGCCGCTGATTCCGTCGACATTCAACCCGCAGGAAGTCGCGCAGTTCGGCAAGAAAACGCCGCTGGGCCGGCCAGGACAGCCGAACGAAGTGGCTGGCTGTTACGTGTTCCTGGCCTCCGACGATGCGTCCTATATGAGCGGGCAATTCCTCCATCCGAATGGTGGCGAGGTCGTGAACGGTTGACGCCTGTCGGGTCGGACCCGGTCGGGTCCCCGGTGCAGGACAGTCAGCCTTCGGCGTCATCGTTCTTCAGGTCTGCATCGCCCGCGGTTTCCTCGTAGCTGCCGAGCCGGTTGTACAGCGTCTTCAGGCTCACGCCGAGCGCTTTCGCCGTCCGCCGCTTATCGCCGTCGCAATGCTTCAACGTCGCAAGAATGATTTGGCGCTGCGCATCGGCGAGCGGCGTGCCCACCCAGATGTTCATCGCGTCGCCCTGCGTAATGGGCTTGCGGTTGCGGCCGCTCAGATGCGGATGCGGCAAATCCACGCTGTCTTCGGCAAGAATGTAAGCGCGGTAGACGGCGTTCTTCAGTTCGCGCACGTTACCCGGCCAGGAATAGCCGCGCATTGTGTCGATCGCACGCTTCGAAAACACCTTCTCGGTATGGTGCTGCTCGTTAAGCTGCGTGAGAAAGTGCTGTGCGAGCAATTCCCGGTCGCTTTCACGTTCGCGCAAGGGCGGCGCACGCAGCGGGAAAACGGCGAGCCGATACATCAGGTCTTCCCGCAAGCCGTTTTCTTTCACGGCGGTGGCCGGGTCACGATTCGTCGCGGCTAGAATGCGCACGTCGGACCTCACTTCCTCGCTTCCGCCCACTCGAAAGAATGCGCCGGTTTCCAGTGCGCGCAAAAGCTTCACCTGTCGCACCGGCGCCATTTCGGTCACTTCGTCGAGGAAAATCGTCCCGCCCTTTGCATGTTCGAAATAACCGACGCGTGCTTGAGCCGCCCCGGTGAAGCTACCGCGCTCGTGCCCGAATAACTCGGCTTCGATCAGATTGTCCGGAATGGCGCCGCAGTTAACCGCAATGAACGGCGCATCGCGCCGCGCACTGAATTCATGGATGGTGCGGGCGATCAATTCTTTGCCCGTGCCGCTCTCGCCGATGATCAGCGCGGTGGCGTCGGTGAGCGCGACGCGCTCGATTTGCTCATAGAGCCCCAGCATCGCTTCCGAGCCGCCGAATAGCGAGCCGTACGATTTGAGTCCGGCCGACTTGGTGGACGGACGCTTCTTCGCAGGCGCAGCGTCGCCCCCAGCCAGTGCAGCCGATGACGTAGCGTGACCGGATTCAGTCGACGACATAGATATTTTCCGTAATGTGCCTGTCAATGTGTCCGCGTATGGAAGGGAATGGCAACCCTACTATCCGCCCATGCTAACCGATCCTGCGCGCGTGCGGCAGGCAGGGACTGCAATCAGCATCGTCGCGACCCGGCACATTACATCGGCGCGGTAAATATTACATAAGCACTGATGCCGGGAACGCTCGTAAATCAGTGTACCCGTTTCTTCTATGCGACGTTTAAGGCTTGGCACGAAAGGTGCTTCCCAACGAAGTTCGAGCGGCCAGATGGCCCACCGATATAAGGAGAACAGCATGGCAGATACAAGCGTACAGATCGCCCTCGGTCGCGCAAAGATCAATGAAGATCTGCGCGTATTGGCTGCGGATACGCAGGAATTGCTGCGTTTGACCGCATCGGCAACCGGGGATCAACTGGACGTGTTGCGGGGTCGCTTGAGCGAACGCCTGACGCAGTTGAAATCGCGTGCCAGCGATGCGCACGATTCCACCCGTTCGAGCTACAAGGCTGCTGCGAGCAGCGCGGACGAATATGTCCGGGAAAATCCATGGCAATCGGTTGGTATCGGTGTCGCGGCCGGCATCGTGTTGGGCGCGTTGCTCGCCCGATGACGAACGCGCAAGCCCAGTGCGCACGCCGTGCCGCTGAGCTTGCTGGCTGGCTTGACGGGTACGGGTACGGGTTCGCGGGCGCTTGGGATAGGCATAGCCGCGGCAGCAAGCAAGCTCGTTGAAGCACGCGTGTAGGTAGAACAATATTTTTCAGCGTTACAAATTGGGGAGAAAGCAGTCATGGCGCAGGCAAGCCTCGTGCAGTCGGTAAGGCATCTCCTCTTGGGTGTGGTTTCGCAAACCAGCAGCCGCCTGCGTCTGCTGGCGCTCGAACTGACCGAAGAGCGCGACCGGGTGCTGGCGTTGCTGGTAGCCGCGCTGATTGCCTGTTTCTTTGTGTTCCTCGCGGTCGTCTTCGGGGCGATGTTGATCGTTGCCGATTATTGGGACACGCCGTATCGCCTCGCCGCGATCGGTTGGCTAGCAGCAGGCGCATTGATCGTCGCGGTGTTGGCGGTGCTGTTCTTCCTCTACCGCGTGAAAAAACCGACCACCTTGTTCAATCACAGCTTGAGTGAATTCGAGAAGGATCGGAAAGCCGTGGAGACGTTAGACTGATGCCGGGACATTCTGCAAAGAAATCCTCTGTCGAGAAGCCGTCGGTGGCAGCGCGGCGGGAACGCTTACTCGATGAGATTGCGCTTGAACGCATTCGGATGCGCCAGGCGGCGCAGACGCTGTTGAACCCGGTGCGCCAAATGGATGCGTTTCGCACTCGGGCGTCGGGCGCGCGTCATTGGCTTTATCCCGTCGCGCCGCTGCTAGCGCTTGTGGCGTTTCGATTAAGACCTAGCTTGGGTGCATTGCCACGAATGGCGTTGCGCGGCTGGTCACTCTGGCGAATCGTTCGCCGTTTTCGCTGACAGTGTCGACGGCGACGCGACACGTGTCCCGCCGCCTCGCCACCACGTGCTGTCATCGCACTCCCTCCCACGCGAATTCAGGAAAAGAACATGAGTCGAAAATCCAAGATGCTTGTAGCGACATTGCTCGGCGGAGCGCTCGTCTGGTTATGGAAGAAAACGCGTGAAGAGGGTAGCGTGGCCGGCCACCGAGAAATCACGCGGTGGGAAGACGAGGGCGGCGCGCTGCCCGACGGAGAGCAGGTGCGTAGCCGGAAGCCGTCACGCGCGCGCAACCGACTTCGTGTGGCGGCATCCGACGCGTCGGGCGGTGCGGCGACGGACCACACCGTGGGATCGACGCCGGATGCATGGAAATTTCCGCGGAGTTGATGTGTTGGAAGCGCGCATGACGCGATAAAATGCGGCAGAACGCGATAGACGACAGAGCAAGCGGCAGTGAGGGTCTCGCCGATCAAGCAGCGGGACGCCAGGGGAACGGCCACTCAACGGCACGGGTTGCGCCCCCCCCGCGCAATTAAAACTTGGTAGTGCCCCACATGATCGCGGCAACGACTGTGCCGAAAAGCTCAGAAATCGTCTGGTAGTCTTATAATCGTTCAATCATGACCCGCGCAGCGTGCGCTCCGATGAGAGGGTGGGCAAGCGGGGTCGACCCCGCATACTTGCCAATCGACATCGGGCCTTCGCGGCAACGTTCCCTATAACAGTCCAGCAATGCCACATATCCTAGTAGTCGACGATGACGTTAATACCCGCAATGCGTTGGTCGAGGTCATCACCAGTGATGGCCTGACCATTGCGACGGCGGGTGATCTCCGCGAGGCGCGCATCCAGATCGTTCGGCAAATGCCGGACGTCGTGTTTACCGATTTGAAGCTCCCCGACGGCAATGGCGTTGAGTTGTTCGAGGATCTGGACCCGCGCACCGGTGTGGAGATTATTGTCTTCACCGGGCACGCGACGGTGGAGTCGGCCGTCAACGCTTTGAAGATGGGAGCCACGGACTACCTGGTCAAGCCGGTGAATCTGCAACGCGTGAAGGCGATCATCAATCGCATTCCGCGTGCGGGCGACCTGAAGGCGGAAATCGGCAGTCTGCGCGGCGAGTTGCGTCGCTTCGGTCGTTTCGGTCTCATGCTGGGTAATTCCCAGGCGATGCAGGAAGTGTATGACCAGATCAATCGGGTCGCGCCGACTGCGGCATCGGTGCTTTTGATCGGTGAAAGTGGGACCGGCAAGGAGTTGGCCGCGCAAACGGTGCACGAGCTTAGCCTGCGACGCAAACACGAATTCCTTGCGGTGAATTGCGGGGCTATTTCGCCGAACCTGATCGAATCTGAAATGTTCGGTCACGAGCGTGGCAGCTTCACGGGTGCGGACCGCCAGCATAAGGGCTATTTCGAACGCGCGAACGGCGGTACCTTGTTTCTCGACGAAATCACGGAGATGCCGATCGAGCTGCAGGTGAAGTTGTTGCGCGTCCTCGAGACGGGGGTATTCATGCGTGTTGGGACAGCGAAGGAAATCGAAACCGACGTACGATTGATCGCGGCGACCAATCGCGATCCGGAAGAAGCGGTCCTGGAAGGCAAGTTGCGCCTCGATCTCTACCATCGGCTGAATGTGTTCCCGATTCAGTTGCCGCCGCTGCGCGAGCGGGGCAAAGACGTACAGCTGCTTGCCGAAAGCTTCCTGAGCGGCTTGAACGAACGGTACTCGACGAATAAGACGTTCCCGCCATCGGGGCTCGATTCGATGATGTCGTACAACTGGCCGGGCAATGTACGCGAATTGAAGAATTACGTTCAGCGTGCTTACATCATGGCGTCGTCGGATTCGGTGAACACCGCTGCCGTGCCGTTGCAGATCTCGCTTTCGAAGCCGTCGGCCGGCACAGCGGTGACCATTCCATTCGGTACGTCGCTCGCGGAAGCGGATCGGCAATTGATCCTCGCGACCTTGGACCAGTGCGGTGGCGTGAAAACACGTGCCGCAGAGATCCTGGGTATCAGCTTGAAAACGCTCTACAACCGACTGGTCGAATACGGCGACGATGCACGAAATGCCGCCGGCGAAAGCGACTCGTCTGCCGAGATCGGCGCCTGACTGCGATTCGCCATCGCGTGCAGCGTTCGGTCTCAAACGAGTGTGTAAGGCGGTGACGGAACGTGTTTGAAAGTGCGTCGGTACGCACTGTCGGCATCGTCGCCGACCTGACCGCTGTCATAACGAGGAGACATCATGACGAATCCTGAATTGAATCGCTCGACTGT
>CAWUJR010000081.1:0-10834 GCA_963922375.1 uncultured Robbsia sp. | reverse complement strand
CCTGCTGCGGTCGCGCTTGGTGCGTCCGCCGGTCCCCCGCCGTCGTGACCCGCAGGCTCGTCGCCCTTGCCGCGCGCGTCATGATGACGTGGAAACAATAGTGAGATGGTACTGCCTTCACCTGGCAACGAATGGATTCGCACATGACCACCGGACTGGCGCACAAAGCCGTAAATCATCGACAAACCCAGGCCGGTACCCTGTCCCATCGGCTTCGTCGTGAAGAAAGGATCGAATGCATGCGCGATCACGTCCGCTGTCATGCCCGTGCCGGTGTCGGATACCGACAGCGAAAGATACGCGCCAGGCGGCAGTTCGCGCTGATTGGCGTTCGCTTCGTCGAGCGTCGCATTGGTGGTACGGATCACGATATTGCCGCCTTTGGGCATGGCGTCGCGCGCGTTGATGCACAGATTCAGCAGCGCATTTTCGAGTTGATGCGCATCGACGAGTGCGACGTCGAGGTCGTCATCGGCGTCTACCGTAATCGCGATTTCGGGACCGACCGTCCGGCGGATCAGTTCCTCCATCCCGGCCACCAGCAGAT
Organism: uncultured Robbsia sp.; assembly: GCA_963922375.1. Lineage (GTDB taxonomy): Bacteria > Pseudomonadota > Gammaproteobacteria > Burkholderiales > Burkholderiaceae > Robbsia. The sequence goes on along the minus strand of CAWUJR010000081.1, from coordinate 10,287 downwards.
TGATATTGGTAGGGGTGGGCGCGAGCGTCTGACGGCGCGAAAACGCCAGCAAGCGGTGCGTCAGCGCGGCGGCACGCTTGGCTGCCCCTTGCGCCGCGTGGATGTAGCGCTCCAGGTTTTCCGTGCGGCCTTGCCCAATGCGCTTGCCTAACAGTTCCAGGCTACCGGTAATGCCGGCCAATAAGTTGTTGAAATCATGCGCCAGGCCGCCGGTCAATTGCCCGACGGCTTCCATTTTCTGGCTTTGGCGTAGCTGCTGTTCCATCAGGCGCTGCGTCGTCATATCGATGCCCACGCCGGTACGACGTACCGGTTGTTGGTTATCGTCGAAATACGTGTGGCCGCGCGATAACACCCATCGTACAGATTGGTCCGGATGGCAGATGCGATATTCCAGCTCCAGATCGCCGCTCTGGATCAAACCGCCTTGCATTGTGTTCCGTAATGCTTGTTTGTCCTCCGGATGCACGTTAGCGAGAAAACGCTCCCGTCTAATGCCGGCTGTGGCTTCTTGCACGTCCAGCGCGTAAAGTCGGGCGATGGCCGCGTCGCAGACGAAGATGTCGGTGGCAACGTCGTACGTCCAGACGCCGACGCCATTCACCGCAGAGAGCGCCAGCCTGGCGAAATCCATCGAGTCATGCAACGCGACTTCGCGTTGACGGCGTGCTTCATCGACCGCGTCGAGCTGATGGCGCAGCAGCGCAATCTCTGCCGTCAATGCGGCTTCGCGCGGCGTCATCGCTCGCGTCGTCCGGCTGCCTGCAGGAGGGGCCGGAACGCTTTGCTCTCCATGCGGGTAAGGGGCGCGGGGGCGGCGAGCGCGTCGTATAACAAATTCATCGTGAGCAGCGGAGCGGGCGAGAGAGGTGCAAAAAGGTGTCAGTGCTTTGCGGGCGGGGGTATCACCATCCCCTGCGCAACGTGCCGATGGACGCTGGTGACGGCACGCTTGTCCGACATCGCAGAATATCGTCAGCAGACGGCTTTTTAGCCAGCCCGTCAAACAGTCTCGCATAACCGGCGATGATTTGCCATGCTGGGTACCACGCACAGCGCTCGCTCGCGTCGGCGACCGGACACTCGTGCTTGCTGCGTCGCGGCCACGGCGCCTGCCGGTCGTCGCGTCCGTCCATTCGATTATCGACACAGGACACGTCTGTACGACGATGATGTCGTGTCGGAATAATTCGGGTCGTACGGGATCTGCGCTCGACGATATCGATTGAGCGTCGGATATCCCGTATGAATACGCCGAATACGCGGTCCAGAAAAAGCGGATAGCATAAGTCCCTGGGTAATGGGTACTGGTTGCTAGGTAAGTCAATATTCCAGATTTCTAATTCTTTAGGACCATCGATGCGTTTGCTTCATTTTTCGCCTAAACCGCTGGCGCTCGCCGTCAGCGCGGCATTCATTCTGGCGGGGTGCGCCGCGTCCCGACCTGCTCCGACGGCCGCCGTCCACCCCTGGACGAATACGGCGCTCAGCCCGGACGCGCGCGCAGATCTGCTTGGCGCTCAGATGACCGAAGACGAAAAATGGCGGTTGATCCGGACCTACTACGGCACGGCAAAGAAATGGGGTAAGCACCCGACGCCGACACCGGACGGGGCATTAGGCTCCGCCGGTTACATGCCGGCCATCGCCCGGCTGGGTATTCCGGCATTGCAAGAGACCGATGCCGGTGTGGGTGTGGCAAACCCGGACCACGCCCGACCCGGCGATACGGCGACGGCGTTGCCGTCCGAGTTGGCGGTGGCCGCCAGTTTCGATCCGGATCTCGCGTATGCCGGCGGCGCGATGATTGGTTCGGAAGCGGCAGCCAAGGGCTTTAATGTGATGTTGGCCGGCGGCGCGACGCTGGAACGCGATCCCCGCAACGGCCGCAATTTCGAGTATGCCGGCGAGGACCCGCTGCTGACGGGAGAAACCGCAGGCGCGTTGATTCGCGGGGTGGAGTCGAACCATATCATTTCGACGATCAAGCACTTCGCGGTCAATGCGATGGAAACCGGGCGGAATGTCGCGAGCGCCACGATCGATGAAGACGCGATGCGCGAGTCCGATTTGCTGGCGTTCGAAATTGCGATCGCTCGGGCGGATCCCGGCTCGGTGATGTGCGGTTATAACCTTGTCAATGGCGAATACGATTGCGAGAACGACTTCCTGCTCAATACGGTGCTGAAGAAAGACTGGGGCTATCCCGGTTTTGTGATGTCGGATTGGGGCGGTACCCATAGCGGGGCCAAAGCCGCGAATGCCGGGCTCGACCAGGAGTCGGCCGGCGAGTCGTTCGACGCGAAGGTCTGGTTCGATGCGCCATTGCGCCAAGCGCTGGCGAGCGGCGAATTCAAGCCGGCACGACTGAACGATATGGCCCATCGCGTGCTGCGGTCGATGTTCGCCAAGGGCTTGTTCGACTACCCGACGAAAGCGCATCCGATCGATGCTGCCGCGAATGAGGCGATAGCGCAGCGCGTCGCGGAAGGCGGTGCGGTGCTGCTACGCAATGTGCGCGGCACGCTGCCTTTGTCCGCGAACGTGAAGCGCATTGCCGTGATCGGCGGCCACGCGGATGTCGGGGTGATGGCTGGCGGCGGATCCTCCGAGGTGATTCCGCGCGGCGGAAATGCGGTGAACGGCGAAGGACCGGCGGGCTTCCCGGGTCCGGTTATCTACGATCCGTCGTCGCCTTTGAAAGCCATTCAGGCGGCAGCACCGGATGCCGACGTGACCTATCTGGACGGGTCCGATCCCGACGCTGCGGCGAAGCTGGCCGCGCGGTCGGACGTGGTCGTGGTTTTTGCGCCCAAGTGGGCCGCCGAGTCGCTGGACGCGAAGGATCTGCGTTTGCCGAACGATCAGGACACGCTGATCGACACGGTCGCGCGGGCAAACCGGCACACCGTCGTCGTGCTCGAAACCGGCAATCCGGTATTGACGCCATGGCTTGCGCATACCGGCGCGGTGTTGGAGGCGTGGTATCCGGGGCAACGCGGTGGGGAGGCGATCGCCAATCTGTTGTTCGGCGCGGTGAACCCCGCAGGCCGTTTGCCGATGACTTGGCCGACGGCGCTTGCACAATTGCCGCGTCCCGACGTGAAGGGGGTTGGCGAGCCGCATCCGGGCAGCAATCCAGGCGGACAAAAACCGGGTGAAGACCCGGCCGTGCCCCTGACGATCGATTACAACGTCGAAGGCGCCGATGTCGGTTATCGCTGGTTCGAGCGGCAGCATGAGCGGCCGTTGTTCCCGTTCGGTTTCGGTCTGTCGTACAGCCACTTTACCTATAGCGGGCTGCACAGCGACATTCGGGACGGACAGGTTCACGTGATCTTCGACGTGCACAATGTCAGCAAGCGAGCTGGCGCGGATATCCCGCAGATTTACGCGACTTTGCCGGAGAAAGGCCAGGTGCGGCGTCTGGTGGGCTGGAAGAAGGTGAACCTGGCGGCCGGCGAGACGCAGACGGTGGATCTCGTCCCGGCGACGCTGCCGTTGTCCCGCTTCGACGTGAACGCCCAGCAATGGCATCAATTACCGGGTCAATACACCTTCGCGCTTGGGCACTCGTCTAGCGACCTGGTTGCCCGGACTGTGATCGTTCTGCCCGACGCGTTCCCGGCAGCCCATTAAGCCGGACGGCGTGATGCGCGTTGAGCCGGTCGACGCGGCCATCACGTGCCTGACGCTGTCTGAACCTCACGCGGAAAACAGCGGATAAGCGGCAGTCAGCAGCATGGCTGCCGCGATCACAAACATCACGAATGTCGCGAGCCAGCCCAGTATTTTCAGCCAGCCGCCGATCACGAAGCGCTCGAGAATATCTTTGCGCTGTGAGATCAGCATCATGACTACCATCACCGGGACCGCTACGACGCCATTGAGCACGGCACTCCAGTAAAGCGCCTTGATCGGGTTCAGTGATGAGAAGTTGATCAACATGCCAAAAATGGTGGCGATGGCGATGGTTGCATAGAACGCTTTGGCTTCCTGCATCGGTCGCGAAAAGCCGACCGGCCATTCGCGCGCTTCCCCAACCGCGTACGCGGCCGATCCGGCGAGCACCGGTACGGCCAGCAGTCCCGTTCCGACGATGCCGACCGTAAATAACAGCGCCGCAAACGGGCCGGCGATCGGAAGGAGTGCTTTGGCCGCCTGCGCCGACGTTTCAATGTCGGTGATGCCAGAGGCGTTCAGCGTGGCCGCCGTGGTCGCCAGAATGGCCAACGCGACCACATTCGACAGCCCCATTCCGACCATCGTGTCTTTCTGAATTCTGGCGTTTGCACGCGGGCCTTGCGAGGGCGCTTCCAACAATGGCAGCTGCGTCGGATGACTATGCATGTCCTCGACCTCTTCCTCCGATTGCCAGAAAAATAGATAGGGACTGATTGTGGTGCCGAAGATCGCGACCACGGCGGTGAGGTAGGCGGAGTGCCAGATGAGGTGGGGTACAAACAAGTCGTGCGCCAGCTGTCCCCAGTGCAGGTGGGCGACAAAGAGCACCGCCACATAGGCGAAAAGCGACAGCGTGAACCACTTCAGCACGGCGACATACCGCGTGTATTGCAGCAACAATTGCATGGCGATGCAGATGGCCGAGAACAGCAGCACGTACAGCCATTTGGGCGCAGGCAACAGCAACGTCATCGCATCGGCCATTGCCCCCAGATCGGCGCCCAAGTTGATGACGTTGACGATCAACAGCAGTGCCACTACCCATTGCAGCAACCAGTTCGGATAATATCGACGAACGATGCCGGCGATGCCATGGCCGGTGGTGCGGCCGATGCGAGCGCTGATGACCTGAATGGCCACCATCAGCGGATAGCTGAACAGCAGCGTCCACGACAAGCCATAACCAAACGCCGCGCCGACTTGGCTGTAGGTGGCAATGCCGCTCGGGTCGTCGTCCGACGCCCCGGTGATGAGTCCTGCGCCGAGGAATCCGAACAGACGCGGCTTGGAAGGGCTGACCACCGGGTCGGCGGTCACCGCGGCAGGCGTCGTCGGTGTTCCAGAAGGCCGGGGTGCATCCGTCGTCTCAGGTGAGGACGGACGCGATAACGGCGCCGTATCCGATGACGCGTGTGACGACGAACGCGTCGGGGGAACCGCCGCCGGAGACGAAGGGGAGGGAGCGTGATCGGTCATGAGCGTCTAGGTCCTTGCGCATCCTTGTTTGGACGGACACGCCGAGCGCTCACACGCCGACGGTCAGTAGATTTGTCAACATCAGCAGCACCACGATCGGCGCGAGGAGCGGCCAATGGAACCAGGCGGCGGCGCTCGCACCGGCACCTGCGCCCACACTATAGCTGAGCCAGGCAGCGCCGGGCAAAACGACTTCGTTTACCGGCGTTCGTAACAGTTGAGCCGGCACCGACCGGTCGGCGAAACCCTTGACCGAACCGAAAGCGATTTTGGGGTTCGACGACGGAATGTGCTCCCACGTCAGACTCATCCGATCCATCGCGCCCGGCACCAAGTTCTCTACCAGCACGTCAGCACCGCGAGTCAATATGAAACACCGCTGCGCGCGCAGCAAACGCACAGCGTGGCGATGGTCTGCGCGCGTCTGGTCCCGTTTCCCGCCCGTTCGGAGTGGTCCTCTCCTATCGGTGCCGATGTTGATTTTTATCAATGTCATGCCGACGCAAGGCGTGCATCTTAAAATAGTCACATCAATGGTCACCTCAATAATCACATCACCATCGGAGCGTACGATGCACAAGACAATGAAGGCGGCGGTCGTGAGAGAGTTCGGCGCACCGCTGCACATCGAGGAGGTGCCGGTGCCGACGGTCGGCCTCGGTCAGGTCCTCGTGAAAATGGAAGCATGCGGTGTGTGCCACACGGATTTGCATGCCGCAGAGGGAGATTGGCCGGTCAAACCGCGCTTGCCGTTTATACCGGGGCATGAGGGCGTCGGATATGTGGTCCAAGTGGGACCCGGCGTCAAGCATGTGAAGGAAGGGGATCGGGTGGGGGTGCCTTGGCTTTATTCGGCGTGCGGGCACTGTACCCATTGTCTGGGCGGCTGGGAGACGCTGTGCGAATCGCAGGAGAATACCGGCTATTCGGTCAACGGGGGGTTTGCCGATTATGCGTTGGCCGCTGCGGACTACGTCGGACATCTGCCGGATCGCATCGGTTTTGTCGAGATCGCGCCGATTCTCTGTGCTGGTGTAACTGTTTACAAAGGGCTGAAGATGACGGACACGAAGCCCGGCGACTGGGTCGTCGTTTCGGGCATCGGCGGCCTGGGTCACATGGCGGTTCAATATGCGAAGGCGATGGGACTGAATGTTGCCGCGGTCGACATCGATGACCGTAAACTGGCGTTGGCGAAAGAGCTGGGGGCCACGGTGACGGCCAACGCGGCAAAGATCGACCCTGTCGCATGGATGCAAAAGGAAATCGGTGGCGCGCACGGCGTCTTGGTGACGGCCGTATCGCCGAAAGCATTTTCGCAAGCGCTTGGCATGGTACGAAGGGGGGGGACGGTGGCGCTGAACGGCTTACCGCCGGGGGAATTTCCATTGCCTATCTTCGATATGGTGTTGGGCGGCATCACGGTGCGGGGGTCGATCGTGGGCACCCGACTCGATCTGCAGGAGTCGCTCGCGTTTGCGGAGGAGGGAAAGGTGCGGGCGACCGTGTCGACCGATCGCCTCGATAACGTCAACGATGTCTTCGAGCGCATGCATCGCGGCGAGATCGAGGGGCGTGTCGTGCTGGATTTTGCCGCGTAGGGGAGAGGGGGGCAGTGCGGATGCGCTCCGCGACCTGGAGCAGTTCTGCTGCCACCGCCACCGCGATCACTTCCGGCGCTTTATCGGCAATGCCGGGAACACCGATCGGGCAGACCATCGTTGCGAGTTGCGCCGCATCGATACCCCGTGCGGCCAGGCGGCGCTCGAACAGCACGCGCTTGGTCTCCGACCCGATCAGTCCGAAATAGCGATAGTCGCCACGCCGCAAGATGCGCTCGCATAATTGCTGATCGAGTGCATGGCTGTGGGTCATCACGACGAAGCACGCGCCTGCCGGTGCCTGATCAATGACGGTCTCGGGCGTATCGACAAGGGCGACATCGATGCCCGGCATCTGCGTCGCGGCATCCGTGCCCGGATACTCGGTGCGTTCGTCGGCCCAGAGCACGCGACAGGGTAAGGTTTGCAGAATGCGTACCAATGCACTACCGACATGACCCGCTCCCAGCACCACTACCTGCAACGGCGGCGCACTGAGTGTCTCCGTCAGCGTGGCCGCGTTGTCGTCGAATCCGGCACCGTCCCAAAGTACGCAAGCGGCGGCGGCGGCGGCAGGCACGGCGCTAGCGTCCGTGCTGATACCGACATCGTTTCCCACACGCCCATTCAACCCAAACGACACTTGCCGTACCGATGTCATACCGTCGGCCAGGCGCTGCGCCAACTGGTCGAGCCACGGACGGTCTGTTTCAGTAATACGTTCGAATGCGAGCGTCACCGCGCCGCCACAACACTGTCCGAGGCTGGGACCGAGGGACAGCTTCTCCAGCCGACGACGCGCAAACGGCGGTAGCGCGCCGGCTTGTTGGTCGTTTGCGCCCGTCGACATGCGCAGCATGTCTCGCGCAATATCGATCGCGCGCCATTCGAGATGGCCGCCCCCGATGGTTTGGGAGGTGCCGTCTGCGGTCACGACCATCTTCGCACCGGCGTCTCGTGGCGTCGAGCCGTCTGCGCTTGCCACAGTGACCAGTACAGCCGGCTGGCACCGCGCGAGACTGCGACGCAGATCTGCTAACCATGGGTGATACATCAGCTCGTACTCCGTTTCTGCCCGACGTGATCGCGCAGGTGCGCCCCGGTCGTTGCTCGGGTGGTTTCCTCGGACGTCATGGGGAAGCGGGCGGCTGGACGCCTGCGGGTGCCAGCGTCATCAATGCGTCGACGATCGCCTCTGGCGTCGCCGGTGCGCGTAACGTCGGTGCGACGCGAGCGGGCAGCGTCGAGGCAATCGCATCGCGAATCGCAAAAAACACTGAAAATCCCAACAGCAGTGGCGGTTCACCGACGGCTTTCGAACGGAAGATGGTCGGCTCGACGTTCTGATTCTCGAACAATCGCGTGGTGAACGCATCGGGTAAGTCGCTGATCGACGGAATCTTGTAGGTAGAGGGCGCATGCGTGGTCAAGCGGCCCTGTGCATTCCAGCACAACTCCTCCGTCGTCAGCCATCCCATGCCCTGAATGAAGCCGCCTTCGATCTGACCAAGATCGATCGCGGGATTGATCGACCGTCCGGCATCATGGAGCAGATCCGCGCGGGTGAGCCGCCATTCGCCGGTCAACGTATCGATCATTACCTCGGAGACCGCTGCACCGTAGGCAAAATAGTAGAACGGATTCCCAGTCAGCGTTTTGCCATCCCAGTGGATCTTCGGCGTCGTGTAGAACCCATCCGACCACAGTTGCACACGTTCCAGATAAGCGGCACCGGTCAGTTGCGAAAACGATATCGACCCGTTAGCGCTATACGCGTGATCGTTCTCGAACCGAACCGCGTCTGCGTCGCCACCGAGTAGGCGTGCCGCTACGTCCGCCAGTCGGCGCCGTATCGTCAAAGCAGCCTCCTCCGCCGCTTTGCCGTTCAGATCGCTTCCCGTCGAGGCAGCGGTTGCCGACGTATTCGCGACCTTTGTCGTGTCGGTCGCGGTCACCCGAACGTGCGACAGGCTCACGCCGAGCGCATGGGCGACCACTTGCGCCACTTTGGTATTCAACCCTTGGCCCATCTCCGTGCCGCCATGATTGACGAGGATCGAGCCGTCCTTATAGACATGCACGAGCGCGCCGGCCTGATTCAGAAACGGCACATTGAAGGAAATGCCGAATTTGACCGGTGTCAGTGCGATGCCCCGTTTCAGGATCGGGCTGTCGCGGTTGAAATGCGCGATGGCTTCCCGGCGTTCTGCGTACTGGCTGCTCTCGACCAACTCGGCCAGCAAGGGTTGCAGCACATTGTCTTCGACCCGCTGACCATACGGCGTCACATTCCGATCGTCGACGCCGTAGAAATTGATGCGGCGAACGGCCAGGGGGTCGAGGTCCAGATGGCGGGCGATGTCATCGATGATGACCTCGATTAGCAACGCGCCTTGTGGCCCACCGAAGCCGCGGAAGGCCGTGTTCGACTGCGTATTCGTACGGCAGGGATAGGCGGTGATGTCCACGTCCGACAGGTAATACGCATTGTCGAAATGGCAAATCGCCCGCGTGGCCACCGCGCCCGACAGGTCTGCGGAGAAGCCGGCGCGTAACATCAGGTCGGCTGTGGCACCCAGCAGGCGGCCGTCGCTGTCGAAGCCAACCTCGTAGTCATACGCGACGTCGTGACGTTTGCCGGTGATCATGAAGTCGTCGTCGCGATCTGCGCGAATCTTCACCGGTCGCTTTAGATGATGCGCGGCCAGCGCTGCGACCGCGGTGAACAGTGCGGATTGCGACTCCTTGCCGCCGAATCCACCACCCATCCGTCGACATTCGCAGCTGACGCTGTGCGTCGGCCAGCCGAGCATCTCTGCGACTACATGCTGCATTTCGCTGGGATGTTGCGTCGAACACCAGATATGCATTGCGTGCTGCTCTTTCGGCACAGCGTACGCGACCTGTCCCTCCAGATAGAACTGTTCCTGCCCTCCGACGTCGAATGAGCCCGCCATCCGATGCGGGGCCGCAGCAATGCGCGCGGCGGCGTCGCCGCGTTTCAGATGTAACGGCGGTAGGACGAACTGCCGCTTTGCTTTCGCGTCGCGAGGGCTGAGTATGGCGGGCAGCATCTCGTATTCGATGCAGGCTTCGCGCGTCGCCAGCGCTGCCGCTCGCCGCGCGAGGTCGTGCGTGGAGGCCACCACCGCAAAGATCGGTTGCCCGACGTAATGGACTTTGCCATCGGCAAGAATCGGGTCGTCATGCACGACCGGACCGCAGTCGTTGACGCCCGGAATGTCAGCTGCCGTCAGCACGGCCAGCACACCGGGAGCACGTCGCACCGCCTCCAGATCCATCGCGACGATACGCGCGTGCGCGTGTGCCGATAGCCCGAGCGCCAGATGAACGGTGCCTTGCAGCTCGGGCAAATCGTCGGTGTAGTGAGCCTCTCCGCTGACATGCAGCGCTGCCGATTCGTGCGGTGCGCCCACGCCGATGCTGTTAGACGCGTTGAGCGTGGCCGGCACGTGCTGCGCGGCCTGGCTGTCTAGCAGCGGTGCGGCCGAATGCGGGAGGTCGG
>CAWUJR010000080.1:0-10966 GCA_963922375.1 uncultured Robbsia sp. | reverse complement strand
GGCTGACGGCGGGGCTGACGAAGAAACGCGCGGCGAGGTTGACGGCGAAGTTGACAGCGTGGCGGCGGCTGTCCTGCCGTCCGATGACGGGGTGATGGCGAGCAAGTCGCGGGCGCGCAGGATCCGGCCGGCATGGCCACCGAATTGCCCCAGTGCAAAGGTCGAACGGCTGCCGAGATACAACGGTACATCAACGCCATGACGGACCGATATATACGTACGCGAACCGTTCGTCGCTTTGCCGACGCGCAGCGTTTGCCCGGCACGAATCGCAATCGGTGCCCAGAATGCGACCGGCGCGCCATCGAGGCTCGCATCCGATTGCGCACCGGTCAGCGCGACAACGCTGTCGCAATGGAAGCGCAAGGTCGGCCCGAGCACGGTCGCTTCGATACCGGCAGCATCCGTGGGATTGCCGACAATCCGATTTCCCAGACGGAACGACCAATCGTCCATCGGACCTGACGGCGGCACACCAATATTCCAATAGCCAACACGGCCCGGATAATCCTGGAGCGTGGAATAGGTACCGCCTTCCAACACTTCGATCACCGCCGGGCGATAGACAAAGCCATCGAGCGACTTGGTCGACACTGTGCCGGCGTTGAAATCGGGACTGGCGACGACCTGCCGAAGATAATCGAGATTGGTTGCAATACCGGACAAGCGCGTTGCCGTCAGAGCGTTCGACATCGCCTGGATGGCCGCCTCGCGATCCGCCGCGTGAACGATCAGTTTGGCCAGCATCGGATCGTAATGCGGCGTCACTTCGGTGCCGGCCTCGACCCAGCCATCCACGCGGACGTCGTTGGGGAAAAAGACCTCGGTGAGCACACCGGGACTGGGCGCAAACTGGTGCAGTGGATCTTCCGCGTAGATCCTCACTTCGATCGATGCACCGTTCGAGACGATGTCGGCATCGGCCCCCGAGAGGCACGCGGGCGGTTCGCCAGCGGCGGTCGATACCATCCACTCGACCAGATCGACGCCGGTGACGGCCTCGGTGATCGCGTGCTCGACTTGCAGACGCGCATTGACTTCGAGGAAATAAAAAGCGTCGTGGGCGGGGTCGTATAGGAATTCGACCGTCCCTGCGGAACGATAGGAGACCGAGCGGCCGAGATCGCGCGCTGCTGTCAGCAGGCGGGTGCGCGTGGCGCGCGGCAGTGACGGCGCGGGGGTCTCTTCGACCACTTTCTGATGGCGGCGCTGCAACGAGCAGTCGCGCTCGCCCAGTGCCACGACATTCCCCAGGCCGTCGCCGAAGATCTGCACTTCGATATGCCGTGCGTCGGCGACAAAGCGCTCGACAAATACGCCCCCATTGGCAAAAAACGATTGGCCCAGCCGCTGCACGGCGTCGAACGCCGCGCTGAGTTCGCTGGCATCGTTACATCGCGTCAATCCGATCCCGCCGCCACCCGCCGTGCTTTTCAGCATCACCGGATAGCCGATCGATGCGGCGGACGCGAGTGCCGCAGCGACATCGCTGAGCAAGGTCGAGCCCGGTGTCAGCGGCACGCCGGCCGCACCGGCCAACGCGCGCGCAGCATGTTTAAGACCGAATTGCGCCATCTGGCTGGCCGTCGGTCCAATGAAAACGACCCCTTCTTCCTCACAGCGCTTCGCAAAGTCGGCATTTTCTGAAAGAAAGCCGTAGCCGGGAATGATCGCCTGCGCCCCGCTTTCACGCGCTGCGGCCATGATCGCATCAGCACGCAGATAGCTTTCCGCAGCGGACTGGCCGCCGAGACAGATCGCCGTATCCGCCGCCCGGACATGGGGGCTGTTGCGGTCAGCATCGGAATACACCGCCACCGAGCGGACGCCCATGCGTCTCAAGGTACGGACGATGCGACAGGCGATTTCGCCGCGATTGGCGATCAGGACAGTATCGAACATGGCGTGGGGGAATGATGATCGTGTCAATGATACCGGCCTGATGGGCATCGGCAACGAATGACAAAAATCCAGCGTCGGCCCGCGGCCACGTTATGCCAATTCTACTGCTTGCGAGGGGTGAGACCCTTGCTACCATTCCGATCCGACGGCGGTCATAATCCGCTGCACTTCAAAATCGCATCGATCGCGCATGTTCGGAAGTCGCGTCGGGAGTCCCGGCGCTCTCTTTCGCGGCACGGCCCAGATGAGACTGCCGCTAGGTCGGCGACACTTGCCTGCGTCACGCTGAGGCCTGTTCGAAAGTCTCGGGACTGACGCCACCGAAGTGGCTATGACGTCGGGTTCGATTGTAAAAGACTTCGATGTAATCAAATACATCGGCACGCGCTAAATCACGGGTTTTGTAGACACGTTTTCGAATGCGCTCCTTTTTTAAACTGCTGAAGAAAGATTCGGCCACGGCATTGACGCTCCCAGCCATTTCCTCGTCGGCTCATGCTTGGTTGCAAGCGGTGAGATGTGCAGAAGCGCTGCCAATCATCACGACCATATTGCGAGCCTTGATCTGAGTGTGCGAGCACGGACTGCGATGGCTTGCGTCGCCGCAATGCCATCAGTAAAGCGTCTAACGCAAGCTCTCGCGCCAACGTCGGCTTCATCGACCATCCCCCTACTTTGCGCGAGTGCAAGTCGATGGCTACAGCCAGGTAGAGCCAGCCCTGCCAAGTGCGCAAGTAAGTGATATCGGTCACCCGGGCTTGGTCCGCCTTCTCAACGGTGCACCGGCGTCGCAGACGATTGGGGGCAACGATCGACGGGCGGCCGACAATGTGACGTGGGCGTTTATATCCACGAATAGCCTTGCTTTGATGGGCTCGCATAATTTTTTAGACACGATGCTTGCCACATATCTCGCCAGCCTCACGCAATTCGCCAAACACACGTCGTGCCCCGTACCGTGCGGCCTTTTTTAGAATGTCGCGCTCCTCTTCGGTGCGCCGCAACTGAGCGCGAAGCCGCAAAATTTCGCTCTTGGCATCAAGCAAATCACTCGCTTCCTTTTCCGTTTTATCCGGCGCTACGCGCCTTAACACTCCTATAGAGACTATGGGCAGAAACTCCCCCACTGAATGATGCCGGTCAATAATCTGCCGAACCGCTTCTGCTTTAAATTCCGGGTGAATCGCTGGGGGCTCATGGACCTCCTCCTATGCTCAAATCATAGACCGGGAGTTCCTACGATCCCAGGGGCAGTCCAGTCCGGGCCGGACAAGCGCTTCCCTGACACCCATACTTCCACTATTTTTTCGGTGACGCTGATGTTCTCCTGCACATTTCCTTTAACAATAAAGAAAGACGCGAGCTCCCCCGCCTTGATCGCCGTCATGCCCGTAGCAAACAACCGTTGATTGTTTTGAAGCGCAGCCTTCAGGCATTCCGCCGAACTCATGCCTGCCTTATTCATAAGTTGCAGTTCCCGATGCTGAGCAAAACCTTGAAGCTTCATTTTGAATCCACTGTCGGTCCCGAGCGCTATTGGGATGCCGGCCGAATGGGCGCGAGCAACGTTATCAAGCGCTATCTCAAGTCGCCTCCGCGGCTTCTCGGGGTCCGTCGAGAATTTCTTTTCGCGCAGAAGTGGGACAAGGTCGCGTTCCGACGAAACAAAAAATTCGTTTTTCATGTATGGATTGTCCTCCATCGAGAACGCGAGTTCCGCTTCTTCTCGCGACAAAGTCGGTACCAGTGTCACGCCTTTTTCAACCATCTGAGCGATCAAGTTGGCATCCATGAGTTGATCGCGTATCGAGTGCGCCAGTACGTTAATTCCGAGGTCCACAAGCGCCTGCGCGTCTTGATGAAAATGAACATGTGCAAAGGTTAAGATTGAGCATTGACGAGCTTCTTCGACAATCGCACGCACGACGGCCAAAGGTATTTTGGGGACCTTGCCGCCAAAGTCATCGACCCAAATCTTTAGAATTCGACAACCCATACCGGCTAGCTCACGAACCTGGCGTCCGGCAAGTTCTGACTCGGTCGGTCGAAACCTCAACTCCGGATACGTCATTTCTGGGGGCCAACCATTTACAGCACCAAAGCCCACGCCAGCGCTGTAACCGAAGGCTTTGTCGCCGGCGTCACCGCTGGCAAGTCTGCGGCGTAGGCGCTGCTGCAACCACGGCTGGTCGGTTCCTAAAGAAAGGATGTGGCCGACACCCCTCAGTGAAAGATGGCGAAGCTGCGCATCTACGTGCGCGAGCGTGTGAAACTCGGGGGATTCTGTCACTCCATCCGATATTCCCAAGTGTGCGTGAGAGTCGGCCAGAAGAGGAATTGCGCTGAATCCGCTAGCGCCATCTGCGATGTATGAACTGCCTGACCAAACGGTTAAGATTTCTCCGGAAGGACCAATTTCGATTAATGCGGGGCCTTGATCGACACCGTCAAGGCCTGTCAAGTGATCTACTTTGATTGCTGTAATACCAGCACTATGCGACATAGTGTTTCCTTTTTCTTGCAGCAAGTTGTATGGAATGCCTTCTGGGAAAAGGTTTGTCAGCCCATTCAAGCATGGCGTCAGAAGCCGCTTATCGCTCGCATGTGATGCGTCAATTTCTTAACCTCATACGGACACTTTTCCTCGGTTGGTCACTCTCAGTAAAATCGCAAGAGAAGTAAGTGCGAGCCCGACACCACACACTCCTGTCCAGCCGTAAGGCGCCCAGGCGGCACCGGATAACGCCGCGCCAACGGCGCCACCGACGAAAAATATGCCTACAAACAAACCGTTGAGACGGCCTCGGGCGACTGGGTTCATTAGGTTGACAGCTCGCCGCCCTAGCGTCTGGTCGGTGACTACCCCGACATCAAGCGCAGCGGCACCCAGAACCAATAACGCAATAGCAGTGACGGGGTGATGGGTCGCTGAAAAACCGCCCCAGCCGGAGCCTGCAATTCCGATTGCAAAAATCGCGAGGATCATTAAGCCATGGCCGGCCAGCAGCATCACACGGCCCCACCCACGATCACCAGCCCGTCCCACTAACGGCGTAACGATTGCTCCAGCAGCGCCTGCGAGGGCGAACAACGCGATTCCGTTCATGTCGAAGCTGAAGGGAGGCTGCACAAGCCGGAATCCGATACCTGTCCAAAAGGCGCTGAACGCGCCCATGACCAGTGCTGCGGAGAAAGCGTTTTGCCGCAATGTTGGCTCGGTTCGAAGGAGTGTCCAAAGCGAATAGAGGAGCGCCGGGTAGCGCGTTACGATCGCGGGTTTACGCGATGGAAGCTTCCAGTACAGAATAATCGCCAAAACGGCATCAATCCCTGCAGCAAAGCCGTAGAAAGCGCGCCAGCCTATCGATCCGGCGATAACGCCCGCAACCGGACGTGACAGCAAGATGCCAAACATTAAGCCGCTCATTACATTGCCGACCGCGCGTCCCCTATGTTTCTCTGATGCCATCGAAGCGGCCATTGGCACCAGCATCTGGATCACGCTGGACGCGGCGCCTGCACAGAAGATGGCAAATAAAAATAGTGCTCGCGAGCGAGTAAGCATGGCGAGGGCGAGGAAAAGAGCGCCGCACACTGTTGTTCGCACAATGAGCTTACGGTTTTCCAGCAAATCGCAAAGCGGCACAAGCATCACGAGGCCGAAGGCGTAGCCCAGTTGCGGCAGCATGGAGATGAGCCCCGCGAAGTGTGGTGAGAGGTCTAGGCCTGCACTTATAGGGCCAGTGAGCGTCTGCGCGGCGAAAAGGTTCATGATCATGACGCCAACTGCGGTCGCGAAGAAGACGGTAAGCGGTCCGCTGAGTTTGGCAACGCTGCTGTCATAGTCGAGAGTGATGCTCGGGGCTGGGGTATCTACGTTAGAGGTCATGAAACGAAGCCATGTATCGGATACGGGAGGCCATGGTAAAGTGGCGCATGATATGCAACAATTGAAATATGTTAATAATGATTATGCAAAACCATGAATACCAAAGATCTTGAAGCGTTCGTTGCCGTTGTCGATGGCGGCTCAATGGTGCGGGCCGCGGAAAAGCTCCATCTCACACAGCCGGCGCTCACCCGGCGTGTTCAAAATCTCGAATCGATGTTGGGAGTAAAGTTGCTGGACCGGCTAAGCAAACCGCTGAAGCCATCACCCGCGGGCAATGAGGTATATGCAATGGCGCGAGCCGTGTTGCGCGCAGTCGACGATCTAATATCGGTGGCTTCCCCAGGTAGCGAACCGTCAGGGCAGCTTAGGATTGGCATTCCGCCGTTCTTGGCTGAAGTTGCCTTAGAAACGCCCGTCGATCTTCTTCGGAGCATTTATCCGCGTTTGTCCCTTCGAGTGACCGCGGGTTGGTCAACCGTTCAACTGCAGAGTGTCGAGCGCGGCGCACTGGATGCCTCAATCATTCTGTTGCCGTCCGGCTATGCTCCGCCCGAGACGCTACATTCAACGCGGCTTACTTTTTTGCCTACTATCATTGTTGCGGCGCGCTCTCTTGGTCTGCCTGATGCCCCGACGACGCTTGCTGATCTGAGTGGATTCGATTGGGTGCTTAATCAGGATGGGTGTGGGATGCGATCGACCTTAAAGCGTACGTTAGACAGCGCCTGTCGTCCGTTGAATATCGCGGTAGAGGCGTTCGGCTCGGAGCTTCAATTGTCGCTCGTCGCGCGTGGACTTGGCCTTGGCTTGATTACCCCTGACATGCTTGAACGTTCCGCTCATCGGCAAGACTTGCAAGTGATTGACACCACCGATTTCCGAGTAGGCGTTGATGTCTGGTTTGTCCATGGACCCGTTCCTAGACGACTGATGCAAGCGGTTGACTTGCTACGCCAGTCTCTCGCGCAGGCGCTCAGTTAAGTAATAACTCGTGTACTTCTTGCTAACCCATGTGAGACAGATGTGCGCAACGATACGCGCCCTGCCCATCTGGCATGCGCGACTGAAGTCGACGTTCGCACGTTGTCCTTATTACCACCCGCCAGCACATTTCCGGATAACACGCCGACCGAGCTGCGCCAACTCAGCGCGGGCCCCATCCAAAACGCGTCTTTGCGAGTTCGCGCCAGAAAGGGGTGAAAAGCGACGGCAAATGGTCCGAATCAATTCCCACACCCTCATCGGCCACTGAAACCGCGTCGAGCCCAATCTCAATGACAACAACTGAGAACGGGGAGACGCCACAATGGCATTCTCAGTCAGATTTTTGAAAAGAACGAATGCAGCAGATTCGTCGACATGAGGCAGAACGACAGCGCCGACCGATTTTAATAATAATTGGACGTGCGCTTTGCTCGCTTGTCGCTCCCAATACTGTGTGACATCGCTGAGCACTCGATCAATCGGCACCGGTCGAAATCTATAACTTTGCGGTTCACTGACCTCGGCGAGATGTAATAGCTGGCGTACCTGCCGAAGCTGGATGCAACGTGGGCACCCAACGCCAGAGCACTAACGCTTTAGCTTGGGGCTTACACACGCATCGTCAGCAATAAAAATTTCTTTCGCCATATTATCTACACGCATCAAAAAGATCGCCTATCCTTCGTAACGAACGGAAAGAAAAAGAAAGACTACGAGGATCCCCCTCTGAAATGTCACGTCCATTACAGACGACTCTCCTTATTTGTTAACACAACCCTTTACCTTACCTATCCTCGTTCGCTGCAGGAGTCATCATGTCGCCTCGATTTCTAGTGAATGCTGATTTATTGAAATGCCCCGCTCCGTCTGCGCTTCGGACTATCCCGCTCATCGTATATAGCGCGCTGCATGTTGCGCTAGCCGCGCCGCTGCCGCAGGGCGGCCAATTCGTGGTCGGTAACGGGCATATCGCGGGCGCTGGAAACGGGCTGGATATCACGCAATCCACCACGCGCGGCGTGATCGATTGGAAAAGTTTTTCGATCGGCGGCGCACGCACGGTGTCTATCGATAACGGTTCCGGCGCTACGCTGAATCGGGTGACCGGGCATGATCTGTCGTTGATCGAGGGGCAGTTAAAAGCAACCGGTAGCGTGTACCTGATCAACCCGCAAGGGATCGTCGTCGGCCCGCACGGAACGATCACCACGGGCGGCCGCTTTGTCGCTTCGTCGCTGGATACGACGAACAGCACTTTCATGGCCGACGGCAATCTGACCTTCACCGGATCCGGCCGCGGCGGCATCATCAATCTTGGGTCGATCAGTTCGACCGGCAGTGATGTGTTCTTGATCTCGCGTTCGCTCATCATAAACGCCGGGAAAATCGACGCCGCGAAAGGCAGCGCCGAGCTAGATGTTGGTTCGAATGTGTTGTTGCAGGACGCCAGCACCGGACAACAAATCTTCGTCGATGTCGGCAGCCGCGGCACGGTCGTGAACGCCGGCTCGGTCCGCGCCGCACAGATCAGCCTGCAAGCAGCCGATGGCAATATTTATGCATTCGCGGGCAAGAACGGTGCACTGAGAGCGACCGGCACCACCACCCGCGACGGACAGGTATGGTTGGTCGCCGATCAAGGCGTGGTACACGCACAAGGTACCATCGCCGCACATGATGCAGACGGTACCGGCGGGACAGTGACAACCGATGCCAAAACGCTCGATCTTGCCGGCACCACCGTCGTCGCCGGGGCGTGGAACCTCGGCAGTCCGAGCCTCACCGTCAATGCGGGATCCGCGCAGGCGTTGTCGCGTAGTCTCAACGACGGCACGTGGGTGACCGCGACCACCACCGGGGCGACTGCCGGCACCGGCAATATCACGGTCGGGTCATCGATCGCTTGGAAAGGCAACGCGTCGCTCTCGCTCGATGCGGCCGGCAGTGTGACCGTCCAGCCCCACGTGACGCTATCGAACAAAGGAGCGGGCAACCTGACCTTGCGCGCGGATGCGGCCAGCGTCGATAACGGCGGCAGCATCAACAATCACGGGCTGCTGGATTGGTCGCACAGTACCGGCATCGTCAGTGCTTTGTATGATATGTCCGGCACCTATACGCCGGGGGCGACGAAGTCGAATCCGTGCTGGAGCGCGACGGCATTCAGCGGCCTGAAAACGCAAATCACCGCGTATCAATTGGTCAATTCGATTGCCGATCTCGAGAACGTCTCCGAGAATCTCGCCGGTAACTACGCATTGGGGACCAACCTGACGGCGGGAGGCTACGGCGACCCTTTCACGGCTATCGGGAGTGGAACGTACGCCGACTTTACCGGGCAGTTCGACGGCATGGGACATACGATCGACAATTTATATATGAGCCCTTCAGACGCCTCCTTGGCGAACTACGGCATGTTCTACAGCATCGGTTCGACCGGGGTCGTGCGTAATCTGAACCTCACCAACGGCTGGGTTGATGTCGAAGGCTTCGAGACCACCTTCGGCGGTGGCGTGGGATTGCTGGCCGGCAACAACTCGGGGCTGATCACTTACGTGAATACGAGTGGACTGCTCTTTTCGCTCACTTATAACGGATCGGGCGGTGGCGGCGGTCTTGTCGCCGTCAACAACGGCACCATCGAGCGCTCGTCGAGCAGTGCCGAGGTGGCTGCCAACAACTTCGATGGCGGCCTTGTAGGTGAAAACAATGGTCTGATTTTGCAGTCATTCTCGACCGGGAGCGTGGGCGGATCGCCGCACAACGAATCAGGCGGTTTAGTCGGCATCAACAGCGGCACCATCTCGCAGTCTTATAGCTCGGCATCTGGAGGCTACTCCGGGGGCGGTCTGGTCGATAGTAACTACGGCACCATTACCCAGTCCTACGCCAACGGCAATCTTCAAGACCCGAACGAAGAGAATAACGTCGGCGGCATCGCGAGTTACAACGGCGGCACGATCGCATCGAACGTCTTTTGGGACGTCGATACCACAGGGTCGCCTACGGGGGTATTGTCCGGCAACGCCGGCCCGGTCGGCCTGACGTCGGCGCAGATGACACAAGCGTCCAGTTTCGGACCGACGTGGAACTTCAGTACCAACGGTGTCTGGGCGTTGCCGGCCGGCGCAACGGCCCCTGTCCTGCGTTGGCAGCTCGCGCAGCCGCTATAAGGTCGTCTTTCAGGTCCAAACCGGCCGCAGGCAAAGCGTCGTCGTCATCGTGACGAAGTCTGTTCGACGCTTTGCCTGCGTGCTTTCGGTGTTTGTCTAACATCCGTCCCGCGTGCCCAAGCCGCGTGATACGCGCAATTGCAACGGCACCGTATGCAAAATCGGCGACAGCGGATCGCAATGCTCAGGCATGGCCCCTGGGTAAGCGCTTCTTGCCTCTCAGATTTATGCCGCCCCATGAGCAGCATGCGGCCATTAACCGCTAGTCGACGATGGCATCCTCGCTGTCAGCGGCGCGCTCGTCATAGCGTGCTCTAGCGAGCTCCACTCCCGCGAGATCCTCCAGCGTCCAGAGGTACAGCGCCTGAAACGGACAACGATCGACGGCCCAGCGCTTGGCGCCCGGGGCTTTGCTTGCCCCATATGTGGGATGCCAGGCGCGGCGGATTACCGGCGCATGTCGGCCGGAGACGTATTGCTCACTCGATAGGAAAAACAAGATGATTGCTGTCACTGACGCAAATGGAAATCTCGGGCAGCTCATCGTAAGAGGCCTGCTGAAGCATCTCCCGGCCGCGCAATCGTTGCGACCGTTCGTAACCCGGCGAAGGCGGAGGACCTCCGCGCGCTCGGCGTGCAAGTCCGAAAGGCCGACTACGACCATCCCGAAACACTGATCGACGCATTCGCGGGAGTGAAGCAAGTGCTGCTCATCTCCGCCGTCGTTCCGGGTGAGCGGTTACGGCAACACAAGGCAGTCATTGATGCCGCCAAGGACGCAGGCGTGCAGCTTATCGCCTACACCAGCATGCTGCGTGCTGACACCTCCAGCCTGATACTCGCGGATGAGCATCTAGCAACGGAGACGTGCTTGAAAGCCTCCGGCCTGGATTTCGTGTTGTTACGCAATGGCTGGTATCTAGAGAACAACACCGGTGCGCTGGCTCTCGCATTGGCGCACGGGGCCATTATCGGCAGCGCGGGCGAAGGCCGCTTCGCCTCCGCGTCGCGCGCC
>CAWUJR010000079.1:0-10999 GCA_963922375.1 uncultured Robbsia sp. | reverse complement strand
GACTTCCGATAGCGCGTCACGCGCCGCCGCAACTCCGCTGACCCATTGCGGACCGCGGTGCTGGTGGGATGCGGGCGGTAGCACCACCCTGCCGCCGCCCGACCGACAGGATGCGGCTGCAATACGCACTCAGTCATTCACCGCGCGCTCGTACGCGATCGGCTCGACACAGCAATCCAGAATCGATGGGTGACTTTTTACATCGAACCATTGGCAAAATATATCGAGGGAGCCAAAGGATGGCCAGTTCCCCCGTTCCATCTGCCATTCGGTCAGGATCCGCTCCAATAGCACGCGCCAATGCCGAGTGAGCCAGGTGCGGCCACCCACGTCGGCCGCACCGGTGCACGCCGGCACGAGGAAGACGTTTGGTTCGTCCCGCAACATGTCCAACGTCAGGCCGCCTAGTAAATCGGGATCGACACGGTTCAACCATTCGATAAACGGGGCTTTGGGCGACACCAAAAACGCCATTCTGTTTTCGATCGATCGGGGCTGCACACCCGACTTAAGTGCGTCGGGCGCCTTCCGCTCCGATATCAAAGAGACATTACTCACTGTCGACTCCCCATCTTCACGCATACCGTTGAGGGCAAAGGATCCGGAGGCTGCCGCCTGGGCATTCCGGCACCGTAGTATTCTACGGAATATAACGGTGCTTTAGTCGGATGTGAGGCGCTTTTCAAAAAATTCGTCGCTTATCTGCTCGTCGCGCGGTGAATTACTGCGGATTCGACGTCCGGCTCGCCAGCGGCAGCAATATTGCGCAGGCCGACGGCCGCGATAACGCCACAGCTATGGTGTCTCGCCCGACACGTTGGAGGGCAGCTCGGCGGGCGCTTTCAGCAGACCGGTCAACGCCGCGATTTGAACGCTGGCGGCACGCTCCGCCTCGCGCTCGATTTCCCGATACAACGTCACAACCTGCTCCCCGACCGCCGTCAACTTCGATCCCCCTCCCGCCTGCCCACCGGTCGTCGCATCGGTTGCAGGCGACGCGAGCGTTCGATTGATCTCGTCAAGCAGCAACCAAGCACGTCGATACGACATGCCCATGCTACGCGCGGCCGCTGCCAACGAGCCATGAACACCGATTGCTTCGAGTAAATCGATCTTGCCAGGCCCGATCGCGATCGTCTCGCCCGTTCGAATCCGCATACGGAAACGAACGTCATACGGCAAACGCCGTGCGGTTGTGTGGTTTGTCATGGTCTCCTTGCGCTCTCGCGGCGTCCTACGGTTGCTGCGGCGACGCCCCAGCGCGTTGACCGGGAATCGATCGATGATGTGCGGCTGTTCTAGGCCAGCGCCGCGCCGGTCGGAAGCGCCGATTTTACCGTCGAACGCCTGGTTCGTTACGCCTATATGTGAGAGGAGGCGGCCGGTGACCGTCGTCCCGTCCTAATTCGTTCGGGCCTTTAGCCGCGCACAGGGGAAAGGCGTCAACTCCGCGCAGTTCAACTTTGGTCAAGACGAGTTGAACATCATCAGCAATCACTGGGTCTTCCTTGACCACGATCAGCGCGTGAGCGCATCGTTCGGCGGCGTCTATACGCTGCACCGGACCACGTTCTCGCTGGACGGCATGGTGGGCAGGGGACTGCGCAACGATTTTGCGAACACCGGCAAGCTGCCGTTGTTCGCATCGTTCAACCTTGGAGTGAAACACGCTTTCAACGAGCCCGTGATCGGCAGATTCTTGGTCAGCGTGTCGCTCGAAAATGCGTTTGGACGCTCGTACGAACTGCGCGGCGGCTCCGGCATCGGCGTAGGTGCGCCGCACAATATGGTCCGTATCGCGCGGTGTACGCGGGCGTGACCAAGCAGTTTTGAGCGAACAAGCGTCGACCACCGTCAACAAAGCTGCGGCCAAAAGCTAGCGGAGCCTACGCCAAGCTGAAGCGGGATGCGTGCTAAGCTGAAATCTACCTGACTCAAACGAGAAGAAGAATGAGCATCCAGCGACCACGGCAGCATCGACAGTCTACGCAGCGGGTCTTGAAACGCCATGTCCCGGTGTCAGCGGTGGCAGCGGTGGCGCTGACTTTCAGCATAGCGGCATTCGCGGCGAACACACTGTCGGCGGCAGATCAGGACTTTGTTGCCCATGTTTCGCAGGGCGGCATGTTCGAAGTGGCGGCATCAAAAATCGCTGTCGACAAGGCTGCCGCGCAGGACATCAAAGACATGGCCAATACGGAGGTGCATGACCACGAATTGGTAGGCGCGAAACTGAAGGCCATTGCGTCGCAGAATGGCGACGACTTTCCGACCGATTTGAACGCCGACTTCAATGCTCGGATCAATGCATTGAAAGGGTTATCGGGCAGCGCATTCGACGCGCGTTACACGGCAGAAATGAAGCGCATTCATGCCATCGACGGTGCCGCTTTTGCGAAGGAAGCGAAAGTCGCAGACAATGCGGATCTGAAGGCCTTCGCCGCCGAAACGTCCGGCATTGTAAAAATGCACATCGGTGCATGGCATGCGCTCAAGTGAACATTGCGCTGTGACGTCAAAGCACGCTTGAGCGCATCGGCATGACGTGCCGCTCAATTCAACCCTATCAGGGCCGACCAGCACCGCCCGATGCACCCAACCCCTGTCCGGTGGTGATGTCCAGCACCGATTCATGACTATGCGGCCGCCCGGCGCAGTTGACCAAAATATCCAGCCCCCCCCCCCGCTCAGTGGCTGCACGCTCGACCAATTGTTGGCAGAACGCTTCCTGTCGCAGATCGCCGGGGATCGGCACGGCTTTGCGGCCAGCGGCCCTGATGAGCGCCACAACTTCCCGCGCGTCCTCTTCTTCCGCAGGCAAATAATTGATCGCGACATCGGCGCCTTCTCTGGCATACGCAATCGCGGCCGCCGGCCCAGACCGGAATCGCCACCGGTAATCAGCGCCTTTCTCCCGGCGAGTTTGCCACTGCCGACATAGCTGGTTTCTCCATGGTCGGGACGCGGGTTCATCCGGCTGGCCAGTCCCGGCCACGCTTGCGTCTGTGCCGCAAAAGGCGGATGCGGATACTCGCCGCGAGGGTCGACCAATGCCACGTCACGCGGCGAACTGCCCACGCCGCTCGACGAGCCGTTTGCAGACACACCTGCGCCAGCCTGCGGCGCGTCATTCGTTGCGGCCATCAAGCTTGGCGCCGCTACCGAGGCCGCCGACGCGGCCAATCCCAATGCAGCACCCCGCACCAAATTGCGACGCGCTGTAGAAATATCATCGTTCGCCAAAATAGCATCTCCGTTGGTGGTATCGATTCCGGTCGTCCGTCGATGCGGGTTTCGCTTTCGCAACCTTCATACCCGAAAAGAAGGTGACCGGCCTCAGGCAATCGACATGACGCGAAAAGCAGCTCATTCGCTGCACGGGCGGAGCCGCATCGGACGAAGCGTGCGAGCGACGCAACCCTTTCGTTCGTTCCAGGAATAGCCCTTGCGTGGTAGGACCCGGCAATCCTTCCCCATACCAAGGAGTAGAAAATGTTTGCGTACAACAAACGTCTGCAATACACGGTTCGCGTCGCTGCGCCCAATCCGGGCTTGGCTAACCTCCTACTGGAACAATTCGGCGGTCCGCAAGGCGAGCTTGCCGCCGCTTGCCGTTACTTCACGCAGGCAATCGGCGAGACCGATCCGGGAAGAAAAGACATGTTGTTCGACATCGCTACCGAGGAACTGAGCCATCTCGAAATCATCGGCTCGCTGGTCGCGATGTTGAATAAAGGTGCAAAGGGACAACTTGCTGAAGCAGTCGAAACGGAAGCTGATCTTTATCGTTCGCTCACGGGTCCGGGCAACGACTCCCACATTACGCAATTGCTTTATGGCGGCGGTCCGGCACTCACGAATTCGGCAGGCGTGCCTTGGTCGGCCGCTTATATTGATACAATTGGCGAGCCGACAGCCGATCTACGTTCGAACATCGCGGCGGAGGCACGCGCGAAAATCGTCTACGAACGCCTGATCAATGTCACCGAGGATGCCGGCATCAAAGACACGCTCGGCTTTTTGATGACGCGGGAAGTATCGCATCAGAAGTCTTTTGAAAAAGCGTTGCACTCGATTCAGCCGAATTTCCCGCAAGGAAAATTGCCGGGCAATCCCGAATACTCAAGCGTCTACTTCCGTATGCAGCCCGACGATCCGCCCGTACGTGGACCGTGGAACGAGGGTGCGGAGTGGGAATTTGTTGCAGCAAAGCCTGCGGTGGACGGCGGCGATGGATTGGCGCACGCGGCCTTGAATGAAGTCGATGAAGCGGTGCTCACTGCATTGACGGTGCGCACGCAGTCCGACACATCGGTGGACCCGCTGACCGGCGCTGATTTGGGAACCGGCGCCGCGCTCAAGAAGTAAAGATAGACGAACGATGCAATACGCTGAAAGGTCTCAAATCGCATGGAACGCATAGGACGCAACGTCTCATCAGCAGCGAGCGAAACGACAGGCCGCATCCAGTGATACGGCCTGTCATTTCCGCATCAAGCCTACCCCCTGACTTCCACCATTACGCTTTCCAATCCGACGCGGATTTGCGCCACAGATCAATGCCGCCCTCGTGTGCATAACGATCGATTTCGTCGAGCTCTTCCGGACTGAACGTCAGATTGTCGAGCGCTGCGACGTTTTCTCGAATCTGCTCTGCGCGACTCGCCCCGATCAACGCGGACGTCACACGCGTGTCGCGAAGCGTCCACGCCAGCGCCATTTGCGCCAAACTTTGGCCGCGGCGCGAAGCGATCTCAGCCAGCTTGCGGACATGCTCCAGATTCGTTTCGCTCAAATGTTCTTTCGACAAGGAGCCGCCGCCCGGCCGATTGATGCGCGCGTCCTCGGGAATACCCTTCAAATACTTATCGGTGAGCAAGCCCTGCGCGAGCGGCGTGAAAACGATCGTACCGGCGCCCACCTGCTCCAATGTGTCAAGCAGGCGCTCCTCAATCCAGCGGTTCAGCAAATTGTACGAAGGCTGATGGATCAGCAACGGTACTTTATGCTCGGCCAACAGGGTCGCCATTTCCAACGTTCGTTCGGGCGAATACGACGAGATGCCGACGTATAACGCCTTACCCTGATGCACGGCACTCGCTAGCGCGCCAGCCGTCTCTGCGAGCGGCGTATCCGGGTCGAAGCGATGCGAATAGAAAATATCGACATAGTCGAGCCCGAGACGCTTCAGACTCTGGTCCAGGCTGGCCAGCACGTATTTACGCGAGCCACCGCCCTGCCCGTAAGGACCCGGCCACATATCCCACCCCGCCTTCGACGAGATGATCAGTTCGTCGCGATACGGTTTGAAATCATCGCGATATAAACGGCCGAAGTTGGTCTCGGCGCTGCCGTACGGTGGCCCGTAATTATTCGCCAAGTCGAAATGGGTAATGCCGAGATCGAAAGCGGTACGCAGCATGTCTCGCTGCGTCGACAACGGCGTCGAATCGCCGAAGTTGTGCCATAGACCCAGCGAAAGTAACGGCAACTTCAAGCCACTTTTGCCAACGGTACGGTAAGGGATACGGGAGTAGCGTTCTGCAGCGGCTTCGTAAGGCATGATGTCTCCTATCATGGCATGGTGAACAGAGGATACAACGCTTCGGTGTCAAATCGCACAGCGTACAACGGCACAGCGCAGGGCGGCGGTCACCGCACGGCAAGCCGGCGACCGTAGCACGCCTCTTTCTAATATCCAACGCACGGAATCGGGAAACCATATGCGATGGCGGCCATCTTCGCCAGCTCGTCTTCCGCAGGCGCAACCCATGTGTCTGTAGAATGCACTCATCGCATAGCAACAGAAAGCAACTGCGCAAAATATGGACACAAAGATCACGATTTACCACAATCCGGCGTGCGGCACGTCCCGTAATACGCTTGCGCTGATCCGGGAAGCGGGCTTCGAACCGACCGTTGTCGACTATGTGAAGACGCCACCGGATCGACAAACCTTGACCGCGCTCATCACCGACGCCGGCTTGAGCGTGCGCGACGCGCTGCGCGACAAAGGCGCGCTGTACGACGAACTCGGCCTTTCAGACCCCGGCCTAAGCGACGACGCCCTGATGGATGCAATCGTCGCGCATCCGATCCTGTTAAATCGTCCGTTCGTCGCGACAGCCATCGGGGTCCGCCTTTGCCGGCCCGCCGAGCGGGTACGGGATCTGCTGCCTGCACGCTGAAAACCTGCCCCCCGATGCGCGACGTACAGCGGCGCTCCACGTCCTGCGCTAGCGTGTCCGATATGTCCGTCGACGCGCATAGCTGGCCGAAGCTTTCGGTTATATTATTCTCGCATCCACAAAATCCTGCTCACCGGCACACCGCGCCTTGCTGGTTGCCTTATCCGATGTTTCCCATTCGATCCCCTATTTCCCGCGCGGAGCGAGACCTGCATGCTTAACCAAGTAACAGCCGAGCAGGCGCAGGCCGACGCGGCATTCCTGGAAAGCATCCTGGCCGCCAACGGCGACTGCATCAAGGTGCTGGATCTTGACGGCAACCTGATCTTCATGAGCAAAGGCGGCCAAGCCGTCATGGAAGTCAGCGACTTCAATGCGATTCGAGGCTGCCCATGGCCCAGCTTCTGGGACGGAGAAGGAAGGGCGTGGGCAATGGCCGCGATTGAATTGGCGAAAGCGGGAAAGAAAGGCCATTTTCGCGCGCAGGCGAACACGATGGCGGGTAAGCTGCGCTCGTGGGATGTGCAGGTGACGCCGATTTACGACGCACAAGGCAAGGTCTCCCGACTGTTGTCGGTTTCTCGCGATATCACCGCGACGGAGCAGGCCATGCAAGCGCTGCGCGACCGGGAAACCACCCGGCGCAGGCGGGATGATTTGCAGCGTCAGGCCTTATTCGAACTGGGCGATCGGTTGAGCAATACCGAAGATATCTCAGAAATATCGCGGGTGGCATCGGAAATCATCGGCCGCACGCTGGCCGTCAATCGTGTTGGGTACGTCACTGTCGCACCCGATGGTCAGACGATTTTCGTGAATCGCGACTGGACTGCGCCAGGCACCGGCAGCGTTGCGGGTACGCATCGCGCAGAGGACTACGGGAAGTCCTTCACCGCACTCATCGCAGGCGATATCGTCAGCATCGACGATATCGAGCAAGATCCCCGGTCTGCAGCTAAAGCCGATGCCTATCGGGCACTGTCGATACGGGCATTGTTGAATGTGCCGCTACTTGAACAAGGCCGCTTCGTCGCCTACTTCTTCGTGAACAGTGCGGTGCCGCGAAAGTGGGATCTCGAAGAAATCGACTTTGTGAGCCATGTCGGCGAGCGCACTCGCGCCGCCATCGAACGACGCCGGGCCGAACAGGCGTTGCGCGATATTGCCGATTCGCTCGCGCAGCAGGTCGCGCAACAGACGCGCGAGCGCAATCGACTCTGGCACCTGTCAGAGGATCCGTTCCTGATCGTCGACGCACAAGGGCGTTGGCTGCGCGTGAATCCTGCATGGACACGTCTCCTGGGCTGGACCGAAGACGAATTGCTCGGACAGACATCCGCATGGTTGATGCACCCGGAAGACAGCCATCGCGCGACGCCGGATATGGGCATCACGGTGTCCGGTGGTGTGTCGGGTGGTGTGTCGATAGGCGGCCGCGTCGAAAACCGGTTGCGGACTAAAAGCGGCGACTACCGATGGTTCTCATGGACATCCGTACCGGCCGACGGCCTTTTCTACTGCGTCGCGCGCGACGTTACCGCGGAACGCACGCTTGCCGATGAGCGCGCGCTGCTCGAAGAAGCACTGCGCCAATCCCAGAAAATGGAGGCAGTCGGGCAACTGACGGGCGGCCTTGCGCACGACTTCAACAATTTGCTGACCGGTATTACCGGCAGTCTCGAATTGCTGGGCACCCGTGTCGCGCAGGGCCGTCTTTCAGAGGTGGAACGTTACATCGCCGCGGCACAGGGCGCGGCTAAGCGCGCCGCGGCATTGACGCACCGCTTGCTCGCGTTCTCGCGCAGGCAGACGCTGGATCCGAAGCCGGTGGACGTCAATCGCCTGATTGCCGATATGGAAGAACTCCTGCGCCGCACGGTCGGCCCCGCCATCGAGATCGAGGTGGTGGGTACGGCTGGTGCCTGGCCGATATTGGTCGACCCCAATCAGTTGGAAAATGCACTGCTGAACCTCTGCATCAATGCACGCGATGCGATGCCCGAAGGCGGTCGCATCACCATCGAAACGGCGAACAAATGGCTGGACGCGTGGACCGGCCGCGAGCGCGATCTTCCCCCGGGCCAATATCTCGCATTGTGCGTGACCGATACCGGCACCGGCATGCCGTTGGACGTGATCGAACGCGCGTTCGATCCGTTCTTTACGACCAAACCGCTGGGCATGGGGACCGGCCTGGGCCTATCGATGATCTATGGCTTCGTTCGGCAATCGGGCGGTCAAGTGCGCATCTATTCGGAAATCGACAAAGGCACGACGATGACGCTCTTTCTGCCACGGCATTACGGTGATGCCGATGCGCCGGCAGACGAAGACAGCGCCATCGGCTTCGCACCTACCGAGCAAGGTCTCACGGTACTGGTCGTCGATGACGAGCCGACGATTCGCATGTTGATCACGGAAGTGTTGAGCGAACTCGGCTATGTGGCCATCGAAGCTGCGGACGGTCCCGCCGGTTTGAAAATCGTCGAATCCAATGTCAGGATCGATTTGATGGTCAGCGATGTGGGACTGCCCGGCGGGATGAATGGCCGGCAATTGGCCGATGCGGCACGCGTCCTTCGTCCCGAGCTGGAGGTGCTGTTCATCACCGGATACGCAGAGAATGCCGCGGTGGGCAACGGCCTTCTCGCGCCGGGCATGCACGTTTTGACGAAACCGTTCACGATGGAAACGCTGACGCGTCGGATCCAGGACTTGGTCGCGCAATAGTCAGATATCGACGGCCGACGGCAGCCGCCACGCGCTTTTCCTCCGATGCCGATGCTTAGAAATCGAACGTCGATGTGAGCGAAATGGTCCGTTCCAGACCGATGCCCAGTTGACTGGATCCCGCCGATGCCCAGTAGTGCTTGTTCGTCGCGTTCTCGATATTCAACTGGAACGTTGACTGTTTGCCGAACAAGCGGGTCTGGTAACGTGCACCGGCAGAGAACAATGTGTAGGCCCCGATGAAGGCCTGGTTCGCATCGTTGATCGGACGCGCGCTGATATAGTACGCGCCGCCGTTGAAGGACAGCCCCGCCACGCGGGGTACTTGGTAATTCAGAAACAGACTGCCGGTGTAGCGTGGTGTGTTTTCCGGACGCTTACCGAGCGTCGTCGGATCGGTCGAATCGACTTGTGTCGCGTCCAGCCACATACCGGTCGTCACCACCGACAGATTGCGGGTGACATTGCCTTGCATGGAAAACTCGATCCCACGATACCGGCCTTCGCCATTCAGCGCGTACACATTGTTCGCATCGGTGCTCGCCGAAGGCTGCTTCAGATTGAAGAAGGCAATGGACGCCAGTGCATCATCGCTGAACCGGTGTCGGATACCCACCTCCTCCTGCCGACTCACGCCCGCGGGCAGCGATTGATACGCGTTACTGGCGGTGGCCGGCGCGGTGCCGGCTGATTCCAGGCCCTCGATGTAACTCGCATAGACACTGGTCGTCGGCGTCAGCTTATAGACCAGGCTCGCCGACGGCGAAGTGTGATGCACGTCCTGCGTTTCCGCACCTTTTTGCGTATCGCGATATTCGGAATAACGCAATCCGGCGGTAAACGTCAACGCCGAGGTCAAGCCGATCCGATCGAAGACATACGCGCCGCGGTTATTGATATGTTCCGCATAGAACGCCTTCGAGGAGCCTGCTTTCAGCACGCTACTCACGTCCACCGGCGAATAGAGGTTCTGCGTCGCCGTGTAGTAATACGTGGTGAAGTCCGGTTGAAACAGCCAGGTGTCGTTGACACCGAACGTGACATCGTGGCTGACCTTACCGGTGTCGAACATGCCGTTAATCTCGGCCCGTATGTTCTTCGCTTCGTAGAATTGCCCGTTCTGCTGACTGCCCTGCAGCGTGCCCATACCCGTGGCGACGTTATATTTCTGCATGATCCACAACCATCGGTTGCGTTGCGTAATCGATTGCCCGATCTCGACGTTCGCACTCCAGGAATCCGAAATCAGATAATCGGCGCGCAGAATCTGCGCGATGGCGGTGGTGTTCGTCGGTTTGTCATTCGGTGACAATAACGTGCTGGCACTGGGAAGCGCAGGTAAAGCGATCTTTCCGTTCACCGCCGTGAGCGGTGTGATGCCGGCCTGTTCGCCCACGCGCTGATCGATATGTTCCAGATCGTATTTCAGCGTCAGCTTGTTATTGACCTTCCAATCCAGCGCGACGCTTTCGAACTTGCGATAACCGCGGTCCCCATTGATTGGTGTCTCCACATGCTCGTCCATCGCGTTGACGCGAATGCCGAATTGTTTATCGGTGCCAAAGCGCCGAGCGACATCCGCATGCACGCCTGCCGATCCATTCGAGTCGAAGTGCGTCGACACACTCGTTACGGGCGTATCGCCGGCCCGCTTCATCACCATGTTGACCACGCCCGCCGGAACCGCAAACCCGTAGTACAACGCGGACGCCCCTTTCAGCACCTCGACGCGCTCCTTGTCCTCCATCGGCATCCAGATGTTGTTGTCGACCGGCAGCACACCATCGAGGTAGTAACTCGAACGGTTGTCGAGCGCGATGCCGCGTATCGACAATTGATCGTAAGCGATCCCGCTCAACTGCTGGCGATTCACGCCGGCCACGTTGCGCAGCGCGTCGAACAACCCGGTGGCCGCCTGCGCTTTCAGCAGATCGGACGTCACCACGTTCACGGTCGCCGGCACGTCCAACGCGTCAAGTCCGCGATAAGGACCGGTCTGGACGGTCTTTGGCGCAAAACCGGTGCCGCTGTGTGGCGTCGATCCTTTGACGGAAACGGTCGGCAACGCGACTTCGCTCGGC
>CAWUJR010000078.1:0-11269 GCA_963922375.1 uncultured Robbsia sp. | reverse complement strand
GGGCGGGGGGCACCGGCACCGGCGTCGGATGGCGTCGGGGGGACGGGAGAAGAAGTAAGCTCTGACATCAGAAAGGCATCCGCAAAAAAGTCTGGCGGCGCTATTGTGCCTGATCAGGCGCGAACGGCGGTGGTTTCGAAGGTTTCTTCGGCGGTGGGTACCGTGTCCACGCGGTGGATCAGTGCCCGGGTCGGCAACGCCGCAGGTGCGCCGCGTGCGCGCAGCAATGCCCGCAATTCGAGAATGACCGGGAAGACTTCATGATTCATGTCTTCGCCTTGACGGTCGTGCGCTTCCTGCTCGCGCTCGACGATCCACCGGTCTTCCTTGAAAATGCGTTCGGTGAACCACACCAGCAGCGGCCAGGCGAGATCCAGGAGCGGGGCAAGCTTCGGCTTGCGGATCGACAGCAGCCCGAACGTCCGATTCGTCCGTTGTTCCTTATCCAGCGGCACATAGACGATCCACAGATCCATCACCTGATTGCCGTCGGCGGTGCGGATTTTCAGCGTCTGATACGGATATTCGGTTCGGATCGTCATCACATCCTTGCGATTCTCATCGGTGCCGTCCTTATTGCCCGACTTACGTCGCTCGCCGAACACCAGCGCCTCGCCGACTGGCTGTTTGCCGCCCATACGGGCGAACGTGTAGTCGACTTCGACCCAATCGTCGCCATGACGACGTCCCAGCGAACGCGCCCGCATCTGCCCCATCTGGCGGCGATGCAGAAACTGATGGTTCATATCCATCAGATTCTCGTGCATGAACGAATAGTGACAATTCACCGCACGGCCGAAGCGCCGTGTCTTATAGGCGGGATCGGCCACTGATCCAAGCGTGGGGAACGGGACGCTGTCCGCCAATGCCGCGTCGCCCGGAAACACGAAGATCAAGCCTTCGACTTCGCGACAAGGATAGGCGCGTACGCCGTTCGGGAGTCGCTCGCGGCCCAGATAGGGCACATCGACACAA
Source organism: uncultured Robbsia sp. (assembly GCA_963922375.1). GTDB lineage: Bacteria > Pseudomonadota > Gammaproteobacteria > Burkholderiales > Burkholderiaceae > Robbsia. The sequence continues at coordinate 10,294 of CAWUJR010000078.1, read as the reverse complement.
CTGCCGGTGCAGTCGTAGGTCCAGCCGTGGTAGCAGCAGCGAATCGTTTCGCCATCGACGACGCCGGCGTTCAGCGGCACCTGACGATGCGCGCAGCGGTCCTCGAGCGCGAACACCTTGCCCGATTCGGTGCGGACCAATACGATCGGGTCGCCGGCGAACTTCACGCCGTGGGCCTTGCCGCGTTTTACTTCATGTGACCAGGCCAGCGGGTACCAGTGGTCGGGATGCACGTCGACGCGGCGCAGGTCGCGGGTCTCTGGGGGCGCGGTGTCCCTGACGGTGACGCTTTCCAGAGGGATGACGGTGGTTTGCATGAGAGACAGCTCCGTGCGGGAAAAGCTAGCAGAGTAGCGCAATGGGCGCAGACTCAGCGGAAGCGAAAAATGCGCTGAATCCCGCCGGAATGCGTGGGCGACACCAGTCTAGCGGAATATCGGGAGCGGAAACCGGAAAGAAGGAAAAGTCTTTACTTCATCTCCCCGGTATCGTTCGGCGCGTCGCGCGTGGGTTAATAATCTTGTGCGTGGTTCTGTTGCGCGAACAGCGTCCAGCTTGCGATAAACAGTGCCGCGATCAGCGGTCCGATCACGAAGCCATTGATGCCGAACAACGCCATGCCGCCCAGCGTCGAAATCAGGACGACCCAGTCGGGCAGCTTCGTGTCTTTGCCGACCAGCAGCGGTCGCAGCAGATTGTCTGCCAGGCCGATCACGAACACACAGAACAACAATAGGATCGTACCTTTCCACGCGTGTCCCGTCAGGAACAGCAGCACCGTCGCCGGTCCCCACACCAGCGCGGCCCCGATTGCCGGGAGCAGCGACAGGAACGCCATCAGTGTGCCCCAGAGCAACGCGCCTTCGATGCCCAGGATCAAAAAGATGATGCCGCCCAGCGCCCCTTGCACGATCGCCACGACGATATTGCCTTTGACGGTCGCCCGCACCACGGTCGTAAATTTTTGCAGCAGATGGGTCTTGTGCGACTCGTCGAACGGCAGTGCGTGCCGGATCATCCGTCCGATCTGGCGGCCATCGCGTAACAGAAAGAACACCAGATACAGCATGACGCCGAAGCTGACGACGAATTGGAACGTGTTTTGTCCGACGCTCAATGCTTGTGCCGCCAGAATCTGGCTGATCTGGGCCGCGCCGGCGGTCAATTTTGCCTGGACGTTGCTGACATTGGTCAGGCCATAGCGTGCAAGCAGATGTTGCGCAGACGCCGGTAATGCCGACAGCGCCTGCTGGAAGTAGCCTCCTATATTCAGCTGTCCTTGCTGGATGCGCTGGTAGATCGACGCGACCTCTTGTATCAATGTGGTGGCGACCAGCGTCAGCGGCAGAATCACGAGAATCAGGATGAAGGCCAGCGTGGTCAGCGCCGCCAGGTTGGGCTTATGACCGAACTTGAACGTCAGCCAGCGCTGCACCGGCTGGAACATCAGCGCCAGGATGGCCCCCCAGAAGACGGCGCTGAAAAACGGAAGCAGTATCCACCCGAGTCCGATCGTGACGATGGTCAACAGAATATGGAACGACTTGTCGTAGACCCTTTTATTATTCATTGCGATACTTAGCCATGCCGGGAGGAAAATAGGGAGATGCTATCGGATAGCTTACACGAGGCGGCTGCATCGTGGGCGGCACGCCCGCACTAGCGCGACGGAAGATCTTTATAGGTCAGGTACAGGCGCAGATCGAATTCGACCTGATGGTAGTCCGGCTGCATGAATTCGCAGAGTCGATAAAACGCCTTGTTGTGATCGCTTTCTTTCAGATGGGCGAGTTCATGGACGACGATCATGCGGAGGAACTCCGGTGCGGCGTCTTTGAACAGCGAGGCGATGCGGATCTCTTTCTTTGCTTTCAGCTTCCCGCCTTGAACCCGAGATATCGCCGTATGTAGGCCCAGCGCGTGACGCACGACGTCGAGTTTGCTGTCATAGACGACCTTATCGATCGCAGGCGCGACGCGCAGATAGTTCTGTTTGAGTTCTGCACAATAGCCGTAAAGCGCTCGATCCGACTGGACCGCATGACGTTGCGGATATTTTTTACCCAGATAGTCGCCCAGTTTGTCGTCGGCAATCAAACGACGCACTTTGTCCTGCAGCGCGGGCGGATAGGCGTTCAGATATTTGAGATCGTGCATGGCAAACGAAGGTGGTGCGAAGCGAAGTGAGGATAAGGAGAACGCCACACGCGACGGCCTGGTTCGATCGTCTTTATCCCGCTCGGGATGCGGCTGCCCCATAAGAAAGTCGCTATTGTAGCGATAGTCGCCTGCGGCCTCTTTGGCGGCGCAGCGGGCAGCGCGCTAGCGTTCCTAAGACTGTCTGCGCGAAAGACCACGTTTCGCATTATTTTCCCCCCATGGTTCTTTCTGGTCGTCACGTAGCGCTTCCGTTAGAATCGCGCGAGGGGTTGCGTCGCGTTGGGTCGCGCTCGGCCTTGTTTGACTAGGTTCGACCGGGATTAGCCGGGTTTGACCATCAAGCAATTTTTTTCTTGTTCCGTGTCAACCGATCGATTCGGCATTGCGTTTCACTCAGTACAAGCCAGTTGGCTTGCTCCGGTTATAAATGCACGTTACTTGATAAGGTCTCCGACATGAAAAAGCAACTTGTTATCGCGGCGCTGATTGGTTTGGCATCGGCTACTGCTTTCGTTCAAACCGCCTCCGCGCAAGACACAACCACTGCGAAGAGAGCGGCACCGGCGGATCCGGCATCGCCTGGCATCGCGATGACGGCAAGCGATAGCTTGGCGAACCGAAAGCATCATACTCATAAGCACCACCTGCGCAAGCATCATGCGGCCGTCGCGGCTTCGGGTCCGATCAGCGCGTCCACGCCGAAGCCGTAATCGCTGCCTCCCCGTCAGGCCAGATCGGCCATACCGATAAACTGCTTCAGCTCCGGCGTCTGCGGATGCGCGAACAGGGTTTCCGGTGGGCCGATCTCATGAACCTTCCCCTGGTGCATGAACACGACGCGATCGCACACTTCGCGGGCGAATCGCATTTCATGCGTCACCATCAGCAATGTCATCCCTTCCTGCGCCAATCGCCGTACGACCGCGAGGACCTCGTTCACGAGTTCCGGGTCGAGCGCCGACGTAATCTCATCGCAGAGTAGGGCGTTGGGTTCCATGCTCAGTGCTCGGGCAATGGCCACGCGTTGCTGTTGACCGCCCGATAACTGGTCCGGGTAACTGTCGAACCGCTCCGCTAGACCCACTCGCTCCAGATTCGCGAGCGCCAGCTTGCGCGCCTGCGGTTCGCTCAGTCGTTTCACGACCATCGGTGAAATCATCACGTTGCGGCCCACGCTCAGATGCGGGAACAGGTTGAACTGCTGAAAGATCATGCCCACTTTCAGCCGTAAGCGGCGCAATGCCACCTCGCTTCGATCCACATGCGCACCCGCGACGTTGATGCTGCCGTGATCGAGCGTTTCGAGTCCGTTGATACAACGCAGCAGCGTGCTTTTTCCCGAGCCGCTTTTGCCGATGATGGCAATCACTTCGCCTTTTTCAACGGAGAGGCGAATCCCTTTCAGCACTTCGTTATCGCCAAAGCGCTTCTTCACGTCTTCAATGGTGATCAGCGGCATTGAACTTTTTCTCCAGGAAACGGCTATAGGCGGATAACGGCCAACACAATGCGAAGTACATCAAGGCGACGAGTCCGAACGTCTCGAAGGGGGCGAAAGTCGCGTTCGTAATCATCGTGCCGGCCTTGGTCAGCTCGACGAAACCGATGATCGATGTGACGGCCGTCCCCTTGACGATCTGCACACAGAAGCCGACGGTGGGCGCGATGGACATACGCATCGCCTGCGGGAGCACGATATAGCGCATCTGTTGCCAACGGTTCATCGCCAGACTCGCGGATGCTTCCCATTGACCGCGATGAATCGCCTCGACCGAGCCGCGCCATATCTCCGCGAGGAAGGCGCTCGACCACAGCGTCAGGCCGAGCCCCGCCGCCAGCCAGGCGGGCACGTCGAGACCGAACAGTGCCAGACCGAAAAAGATCATGAACAACTGCATCAGCAGCGGGGTGCCCTGAAATAATTCGATATAGCCACGTGCGATCCACCGCACGGGCGCCCGACGGGCAAGGCGCAGCCATAGCACCAACAATCCCGCAATGCCCCCAAAGAAGAATGCAGCCACTGACAGCAATGCGGTCCAGCGCAGCGCCAGCAGCAGTGCCCGCACGATATCCCAAAGCGTAAACGTCATCGTGGCAGGCTCCCGGACGACGTCGAAGCCGCGGTCGACACAGATGTAGCCGCCGCCGACATCGACGGGGGGCGACGGCCGAAAACCCAGCGATGACCGATCCAGCGCAACAACTGTCGCAACAGTATCGCCAGCACGAGATAGACCAGTGTTGCCACCGTATAAGACTCGAACGCCCGGAAGTTACGTCCCTGAATAAAATTGGCCGCGAACGATAATTCTTCCACCGCGATCTGCGAGCAGACGGCTGAGCCCAGCATCACGATCACCAATTGGCTGGACAGCGCCGGCCAGATCTTTTGCAATGCGGGCCGCAGCACGATGTAGCGGAATACCTGCATACGCGTCATCGCCAGACTCAGCGCCGCTTCGCGCTGACCGCGGGCCACAGCGTTGATGCCTGAGCGGATGATCTCAGTGCTATAAGCACCCAGATTGATCACCATCGTCAGAATCGCGGCCTCCATCTCATTAATCCGCAAACCGACGCCCGGCAATCCAAAGAAGATAAAGAACAACTGCACCAGAAACGGCGTATTGCGGATCAGTTCGACGTAAAGTGCAACCGGCGGTTGCAGCCATCGCGGGCCTTGCGTTCGCGCCCATGCGCCAGCGATGCCGAGCGCAATGCCCAGCACGCCGCCGATGGCAATCAGTTCCGTCGTGACCGCAATGCCCTTCAGCAGTACCGGGGTGTAATCGAAGACCGCGCCGAAATCGAATTGATAGGCCATCGGGGGCGGCCGGTGCTATTGGTTGGTATTGGCCATCGATGCGGGCATGGGCACATGCAACCAGGTTTCGATGATTTTATTCAGCTCGCCATCTTTTTTCGCCGCCGTGAGCGCCGCGTTGACCTTCGCGAGCAAAGCAGGCTCGTTCTTGTTCAGCCCCACATAGCAAGCTGACTCATGAATGACATACTTCAACACTGGCTTGTTGTTCGGGCTTTTTGCCGCCAGCGCGGTCGCCACGAAATCGCCGGTACCCACTAACTGGACCTGTCCCGACAAATAGGCGCTGATCATCCCATTATTGTCATCGTATCGTTTGATGGTCGCGGTCTTTGGCGCGGTGTCGGTGAGCTGAATGTCTTCGAAGGTGCTGCGCGCCACGCCGATGGTCTTGCCGGCCAGATCCGGCGCGCCGGTCACTTTGATATTCGCGGGTCCGAAGACGCTATTACTGAATGGCGAATACGCTTGCGAGAAGTCGATGACTTTTTCGCGCTCCGCGTTTTTGCCGAGCGTCGAGATCGCGAGATCGACCTTATGGGTTTGCAAATAGGCGATGCGGTTTGCGCTGGTGACCGGTACCAGTTCGAGTTTCACGCCAAGCGATTTCGCAATCACGCCGGCGACGTCGATATCGAGGCCGTGGATGCTCATATCCGCGCCCACCGAGCCGAACGGCGCAAAATCCTGTGGCACCGCAATACGAATCGTCCCTTTATGTTGAATGTCGGACAGCGCATCCGCGTGGGCAGTGACGGGGACCAACACGGACACCACCAGCGCGAGACCGGTCAGGGCACTGCACAGCGGCGAGAATACAGCGGAAAGCCGGGGTGAGACGCGAGATGAAAGCAGGGACGAAAACGGTGATGAAAGCCATGATGAAAATCGGGAAGCGCCGAGGGGAGGCGTAGTACGGGCAGTGCGAACAGTCATCATCGTAGAACTCTGGCAAAAGCACGCGAAGCGCGGGTAGCCCATTCTTACAGATGTAAAAAACCCACGCAATGCTTGGGCGCGCCGATGCAGCCGGCACCGACGGCGCGTGATAGGCGCGTGATAGGCGCACGCTAGCCGACGCGATAGACCGCGTCGCGCAGATCGGTCGTGAACGCCCCCGACATTCCCTCGAACGTGGTATTGGTCAATGCCACCACCGACAACTCCTTGATCGGATCGACGAACCAGCTGTTCCCGTAGGCGCCATTCCAGTGGAAGGTCCCTAACGATTGCGGCGTGGCCGCCAGTTCCGGATCGATCAATACCGCCCAGCCGAAGCCGAAGCCCCAACCGGGGCCGTCGCTCGCGGAGCGCAGACCAATTTGCGGCGATGTCATCTGGCGGATCGTGTCGCCGAGTAGCACGGACGCACCGCGCTCGCGGCCGACCCGAAGCGACTCGAGCAACGCACAGAATTCGTCCGCGGTACCAACCATGCCTGCGCCACCGGACGGATAGGCGGTCGGATCGAGTGCACGATCTGGATTGAAATGCACCGCGCCGCCCAACGCATGCGGCAATGTCGTGTGGCCACGCATGCGGACCGGCGACGGGGCCGCATCGGCATACGGCACCGCAAGTCGGTCCGTCTCCGTCACGTGGAAACCGGTATCGCGCCATTCGAGCGGATCGCCGACCAGCTGCTGCACAACTGCCGGCAACGTATCGCCTCCCGCTTTCTGCAGCACCGCGCCCAGCACATCGGTGGCGATCGAGTACTGCCAGACGCGGCCCGGCGGGGAGGTCAATGGCGCGGACGCGATGCGGCGGAGATTGTCCTCCAGGCTCACGCCCGAATGGTCCATGCCGTCCGATGTGACGAATTGGTGATACGGGCTGTTTGGCGGTTCTCTGAATCCGTAGGTGAGCCCGGCGGTATGGGTCAGCAGATGTCGGATCGTGATCGTCGGCGTTTCGCCGTTGGCCAGGCGCGGACGGAAATCGGGCAACCAGTCGGTGACCGACGCGTTCAAGTCCAATTGACCCAATTCGACCAATCGCATGGCCGCCACCGACACGACCGACTTGCTGAGCGACGCGAGGCGGAAGATCGTGTCTTGCTGCATCGGCTTGGCCGCTTCACGATCCGCGAGGCCAGCGGCGCGCCGATAGACGATCTGGCCGTGACGGGCGACCACCACGACCGTGCCGACCAGCCGGTCACCCGACACCGCCGCATCGATGACCGCATCCAGGCGACGGGCGAGTGCGGTATCCGAGTCTGCCGGTACGGCAGGACCCGCAACAACCTGCGGCACGATCGGAGGGTGAGAGGGAACGGGGCGCGATGTGGGCATAAATTCGATTGGATAAAGACGTCGGCGATCCGATCGGCGCGAAGACGCGTTCAGGCGTCCGATTCAGGGCATCAGATTGCCCGGCACGATACGGCGTAGATACTGTTCACTACGTTCCAGCGCACTGTCCGGGATCGTCGAAGCGTTTTGATTCGCAGAAATTTCGGCGAGGATGCGCGTCAGTATTGCCGCGAATTCTGGATCGTGCTGCAGGCGCGTGACAGTTGCCTGAGCAATGGGTGTCAGTGCAGATAATTGGGCCGTGTGGGTATCGATTGCCTGAGTATGCGCATTGATCGACGTATTGTGCGACGTGAAGCTGTTGACCAGTGTTTTCTGTATTTGTAGCAATGCTTTGGTCAGGTCTTCTACCTGCTGCTTCAGTTCGTCGATTGCTCGTTGTGTGTCGATGTCCATGCTTGGTCTCGGCCAGGTCAATAAATGATTCTCACATAGAAATCGTCGCCGCTTCCGGACGGCGCAGCACATATTTAATGGGTTTTGCAAAAATGATAAGGGAAGCTGGAGGATATGCGGCAAGTGGCCGGCGATTGAGCGACCCCACGATTGCGCGGTCGCTTTTTTGCTTGCCGCATCAGCTAGGGTCCGGCAGAGACTTTTCCAGCATATCAAAGAATTCGGTGCTGGTGAATTTCAGTAAATCGGCCGTGCCCGCGAGCTTCAGCCACCAAAAGCCGCTTTCCTTGCCAGCGGCGCGCATGAACAAGTTATAAGTCTTTCCATCGGCCTTTCGCGGCATCGTCACCACCACGCTGCCGGCGTCGCGTTGATGGTAGAGCGCCTTCGGAGCGAATTCGAGCGATGCCGCCCCGACTTTCACGACGATATGACCGATCTGATAGGTGGTTTTGGCCGTGTCGTCATGCAGCGATTCTGAATGGTTCTCGACTTCGGCGTCGGAGATGCCGGATAACCACTGCCGGATGTTGGCGTCCAATAGCTCTATCCGATGCTGAAAGAGGTGAATGTCCGACGTCAGTGCCAGCCTTGCCGCCTCGGTGGCTTTTTCTTGCCTCGCGCGGGCCTGCAGAAAGTGCTCTTTTGCATCCATCCTGTCACCGTTCAGGCGCGATAGTGAATGATGCGATCGGGGGCATGCATGAATCAGTTCGCTGCCTGCCTGCCAGCAAGCGGGCGTGACGGCGTTGTCCGATGATTTGCGCTTGAGAGTTGTCACGCCGCACGCCGCCGACATGTGCCGATGCTAGCGCTGAACGGGGATGATGTATAGATGGTGGAATGGTGGGTGAGACGGATGGCGCTATACGTGCGCCATTTCGTGTTCCGTGGCCAGCGCCAGGGACGCCGAGCGTGAGCGTCGGCGAGCCGCTGCCGCCGCATCGATACGCTGAACCGGTCGTCAGGAAGGCTGATCAGGAAGGCTATATTGAGTCGTACCGCTTTGCTACTGACCTACCGATCGCGAACGCGAAATCGGGAAGCTGCGCTCCCAGAAACGAAAAAGGGCCTAGCCGAAGCTAAGCCCTTGAATTCTGGCGGAGAGACGGGGATTCGAACCCCGGTTAGGTTTGACCCTAAACACGCTTTCCAGGCGTGCGACTTAAACCGCTCATCCATCTCTCCGAAGCCGCGCAGTATAGCAAACTTTACCGCGCGCGGCCAAGAAATTTGCCTTTGCACAAATTTGGCGCATCCCGACGGCCGCCGCCGTGACGCGAAAGGCTTACGGTGCCAACTCGCTGTCCACCAACAACCGCTCGCATTCCTCCAGCAGATCCATCGCCACCGGCGACTGATAATTCGGATCCAGCGATTGATTCATCTCATGCGCAGTGTAAAGACCGGCCTCGCGTGACAGCGTCTCGGCGAGCGTTTTTGCGAACGTATCGCTGAGCGCGGCAATCGAGCGGATCAGCTTGCCCGGTGCGACCAGTCCCTGGCGCATGAGCCAGACGTTGGCGGTATCGGTCGCGGTGGCGTCTTTCGGCCATTGCCCGTGTTCATAGTAGACACTCAGGCGTTCGGACGTCAGCGCGAAGAGCAGCGCTTTGCGGGCATTCAAGTTGAGATTGGCGGCGATCATCTGCGGATTTTAGCAAGACGGCACGCGACGTATGCAAAAAAAACCCCAACCCTCCGGGGAGAAAGGTCAGGGCAATACCCAGGTCCGTTGAGATACCTGTTGCATTCACTGTAGCACTGCCATATTCAGAAATCTTACCTAAAGTTGCTCCATGCGTTCAAATCGTATGCACGGCCGTGCCGGCGTTGCGTTCACGACACCCGTTGCTCAGGCCGATGTCGACGCGGCCGCTACCACTAGCGTCAGGCTCATCACGCCGGGCTCATCGGTGCGTTTGACGTCGAATCCAAGGCGGCGAGCAAGACGCACCATGCGGGTGTTCTCCGACATGACTTCACCGACGATCAGACGCGTGCCGCGCATACGGCAATAATCGATGATTCTGCGCATCAACAAGCCACCCAGATGCAGGCCTTTGCGATCGGAGCGCACCACCACCGCGAATTCGGCCGTGTCGTTGTCCGGATCGGCCACTGCGCGTACCACACCGAGCGTCGTGGCAGGGCCTTGCCCATCGGCGCCATTGCTGGTGGCGATGAAGGCCATTTCGCGGTCGTAATCGATTTGTGTCATCCGCGCGAGCTGGCTGTGCTCGGGCGTGCTGACCGCGCCAAAGAAACGCATTCGCATGTCGTCGGCACTGAGCGAGTCGATGAATTGCCGGTGCGTGTCCTCGTCTTGGGGCTTGATCGGACGGATCAGGATGGTTTCGCCCTGCCAATCCAATGTGGATTCGAGTTCGGCCGGATAGGGACGAACGGCGAAGCGATGCGGCATCGCGAGGTCGGCCGTGCTAGCGGGGGCGAGCTGGCAGGTCAGCAATCGCATGCCGTCCGATCGATACGCGGCGGTCAGGTCCAGGCGGGCGATCTCGGGCACCGCGACGATGACTTCCGACAAACGCGCGAGAAAACGGGTGAACGCCCGATGCGATGCATGCCCATG
>CAWUJR010000077.1:0-11346 GCA_963922375.1 uncultured Robbsia sp. | reverse complement strand
TGCCGGCGGGCATGCGTTTGCCCGGGCCGCTCGCGGCCTACGACATCAGCGCCTGGCGCTTTGTGGCGCCGGGTATCCAGTGGGCGCGTCTGACGATCCCCGACGACGAGTCGGCCAAAGTGTTATTCCTGCGCGCTGCTCCGGGGACCTCCTTACCTCTTCATACCCACACCGGCACCGAATACACCTGCATTCTGTACGGTGCGTTCATCGATGAAGGCGAGACCGTCCGGACCGGCGATCTGGTCGAATGCGATGAGCGGCATCGTCATCAACCGACGGTGGACAGGCAAGGCGAATGTATCTGCGTACTGTCGGTCGATGGCCGGCTCGTGATGGAAGGCTGGCTGGCGCGGCTCGCACAACGGATCGTCGGGCTCTGACCTATGTCGGGTGCCTTATTCGGTTGGAGTGCGTTATCGATCTGGATCGCGTTGTCTGTCGTCATGACGGCAGGCTGGGCGGTCACACTCAAAGCCCGCAACGGTGGCTGGGTCGACGTGTTCTGGAGTCTGGGGCTCGGCGCCGTCGGCGTGACCGCGTGCGTGATCGACGGAATCGTTGTGGGGACGGATGTCCCGGCGTTGCGCACCGGATTGGCCGCAGCGCTGGTCGGCATATGGTCGTTGCGGCTGGGGTCGCACATCGCTCATCGTGCGCGTCAAGGAGGGGACGACCCTCGTTACGCCCAATTGCGTCAGGAATGGGGGGCGCGGTATCGCGCGCGGCTGTTCCTGTTCTTGCAGATTCAGGCGCTGGCCGGCGTGCCGCTCCTGCTTTCCGTGCTGCTCGGGGCGTGTCGCCCCGGCACGTTTGGTGATGGGCGCGATATTGCTGCCATCCTGATTTTCGCGATATCGATTGCCGGCGAAGCATCGGCAGACCGGGCGCTGCGTCGGTTCGCGACATTCCCCCACCGTAGACAAGCGGTCTGCGACATCGGTCTATGGCGATGGTCGCGCCACCCGAACTACTTTTTCGAATGCGTCGCCTGGCTCGTGTGGCCGGTATTGGCAGCGGGCGTTGCAGGTTATGGATGGGGCTGGTGCAGCCTGGCCGCGCCGCTGCTGATGTATTGGCTGCTGGTGTACGTCTCCGGCATCCCCCCTTTGGAAGCCCATATGGCGCGCTCGCGCGGCGAGGCGTGGCATCGATATGCCGCGAAAACGTCCGCATTCTTCCCATGGCCGCCGCGCCGTTGATGCAGGGTCGCGCTGGGCGGACTGCACTCGCAGCAGCGATATCGCTTTCAATTCGTAACGTCGTGGGTGGCTCAGCGCGACGCTGCTTCCAACGCGCGCGATAACAGTGCCGCTGCACTGAGACAAATAACAGGACGGGCATCGATGAATACGATTGCAACGCTGATACGCGCCGCCGAGCGGCTGGCTTTGCCGGATGGCATGACGCTCGCCGGCATCGACTTTCTCGTCGGCAAGACCGCACGACGCCTGCAACATGGCGGTCCGCAGGCCGACGCGGCCTTTATCGAGGTGATGCAGGAATGGCCGATCGCCGTGCACACCGACGATGCCAACGCACAGCATTACGAGTTGCCGCCGGCGTTTTTTGCGCTGATGTTGGGCGAACGACGCAAATACTCCTGCTGTCTGTACCGCGATATCGAACAGGGAGCGGACCGACGGGGGGATCGCATGGGTGTCGGTGCCGTAGGCGTCAGTCTGGATGACGCCGAGCGCGCGGCGCTGGATGCGACCTGTCTGCACGCGCAATTGAACGGGGGGCAACGGATTTTGGAGTTGGGCTGCGGGTGGGGATCATTGACCCTCTGGATGGCCGAGCATTATCCCGATGCGCAGATCACCGCTGTGTCCAATTCGGCGTCGCAGCGCGCGTATATCGAATCTTGCCTCGCCGCTGCCGGTTATATCAACGTGCAAGTCGTAACCGCCGACATGAACGACTTCACGATCGCGGACGATGCCTCGCGTTTTGACCGCATCGTGTCGATCGAGATGTTCGAACACATGGCGAACTGGCAACGCCTGCTCGAACGCGTTCGTGACTGGCTGACGCCCAGCGGCTTGCTGTTTCTGCATGTGTTCGCGCATCGCGGCGCACCGTACCGATTCGATCATCGCGACCCGACCGACTGGATCGCCCGCCATTTCTTCACGGGCGGACTCATGCCCAGCGAGCGGATGATCGAGCAATTCTCATCGCTTTTCGAAGTGACATCCGAATGGCGCTGGGACGGTCGGCATTATGCGCAGACAGCACGCGACTGGCTCGCGAACTTCGACCGTCACGAAGCACAGATCGATACGATCCTGTCCGACGTGTATGGTGCCGATGCGCGTTTGTGGAAGCGTCGCTGGCGCCTGTTCCTGCTCTCGACGATCGGCCTGTTCGGACATCGGCAGGGCACGCCGTGGGGCGTCAATCACTATCTACTGAGACCCGTGCGATCGGCGGGGCAGGCCGTCTCTGCCGTGCGATCATAGCAACCGGCTGAGCACATCACCGGCAAGCCCTTCTACTTTCAATTGCAGCAGCGCGTCGGCGCGGGTGTGGCCGATATTGATCGCGGCAATCGGTAAGCCACGTTCCGCCGCCGCCAGTGCGAAGCGGTACCCGGAATAGACCATCAGCGAGGAGCCGACGACCAGCATGCCGTCTGCTTAGTCCATCGCCCGGAGCGCCCGGTCGACGCGCTCGCGCGGCACCGCCTCGCCGAAGAACACCACATCCGGTTTCAGCATGCCGCCACAGGGTCCTTCGTGCACCGGCACATCGAAGCCGTCGAACAATGCGTGTTCCAGATCCGCATCGCCGTCCGGCGCGAGTGTCGCCTCCAATGTTACCCATGCAGGATTGCGTCGTTCGAGTTCGTGCTGTATCGCGTCGCGTGTGAACCGCTGACCGCACGCCAGGCAGCAGACGCTGTCCAGTCGGCCATGCAGGTCGACGATATTGCGGCTCCCGGCCGCTTGATGCAAACCGTCGACATTCTGCGTCACCAGCAATGCAATACGGCCTTCGTCTTCCCACTGCGCCAGCGCGCGATGCGCGGCATTCGGTTGCGAGCGACCGAAGTGCCGCCAGCCGATCATGCCGCGCGCCCAATAGCGTCGGCGCATGATCGTGTCTTCGGTGAACGCCTTGAAGGTCGTCGGCATCGGCCGTTTCCATGCACCTTGTCGATCGCGGTAATCGGCAATGCCTGACTCGGTGCTGCAGCCTGCGCCGGTCAGGATGAACAGGCGTCGATGCGAATCGACGAAGGCTTGCAGCGCGTCGAACCCCGCCATCTCCGACGAGGGGGGGCTTTCTGATGCTTCAGCCATTGCGCATCTGGGCCTGAGCGATGCTGCTGGCCGGCGGCACGCTGTAGGTCAACCACACGTTCCCGCCGATGGTCGACCCCTTGCCGATCGTGATGCGGCCGAGCACGGTGGCGCCGGCGTAAATCACCACCCCGTCTTCGACGATCGGATGGCGGGCATTGCCCTTGATCAGTACACCGTCATCGTCCGCCGGGAAGCGCTTTGCACCTAGCGTCACATGTTGATACAGACGCACGTGTTCGCCGATGATCGCGGTCTCGCCGATCACGACGCCGGTACCATGGTCGATGAAAAAGCTGCCGCCGATCTGCGCACCCGGGTGAATATCGATACCGGTCATCGAATGCGAGATGTTCGAGATCAAGCGGGCCACGAAACGCGCGCCCAACTGCCACAGCGCATGCGCCAGGCGGTGATAGATGATCGCGATGGTGCCCGGATAGCACAGCAGCACTTCGGAGATGCTGGTTGCGGCGGGGTCGCCCTGGAACGCTGCATGCAGATCGCTGACCAGCAGCGAGCGTATCGGCACCAGGTCCTGCGCGAACGCGCGTGTGATGTCATTGGCCCGTTGACGCGTGTCTTTACCGTTCAACTCATCGTCTGCGCCAAAGTGCAAGCCGCGCCGGACCTGTTCGTTCAATACGCGCATCGCATGACTCAATGTGCTGCCGACGAAGTAGTCGATATCCTCGTCATTCAAATCCGGTCGTCCGTAATGCGTTGGAAACAGCACCGCACAAAGCTGTTCGAGTGTCTCGCCGATGGCAGCGCGCGAAGGCAATTCGCGGATGCGGCCGCGGTGCCGCACATTGTGCGTCACTTCACGGGAACGACGCAGCCCGCTGACCACCTCGTCGAGATGCGAACGCGTCTCGTCTTCATCGAACGGTAAAGGCGTGGCCGGCGACGCGGCGAGGGCGGGGGATGACGATGCCGATGTGGTCGCTGAGGTCGCGGACGATTCCAGCGACTCGGGCAAGTCCCGTCTGCCGGTGGTATCGAAGGCGGGGAACGACGGTGAAGTGGCGGATGTCATGCTGTCTCTGTCCTGTACATCTGATGAATTCTACTGCGACCGCGATTTCGCTGCCGGACACCTGGGCACAGAGCGCGCTTGACCGTTGCCGATAGGCTGGTCCGCATTCGTGAGAGGGGCTGCTGTAGCGCCGACGTCACGCTGGTTTTGCAAGGCACACCCGAAGTGACGCGGAACGTCAATCCGGGCAATTCCGCACGGGCAGCGCGGTGGATCTTCCTGACCACGATGCCGTTTTGCCCCATGCTTGTGCCTGTGCGTCACTTCGACGCATCGTTATCGCGCTTGAGGCGGCAAGCGGTGCACACGCCCTTGCCGATTTCTTCTATATTAATCAGGTTGTTAGTCTATGATGAAATTGTTTAGGCAAGCATATGAACCGCGTGGGCTGCGTCGTCCGGTCGCGTCGTGTTGGTGCAAGGCATCTGGGATCATGTGGCCAGTCGCCAATCGCGGCCTGAGCCTGCTGGTGTAATGAGCGGGTTCCTACGCAACGAAAGGATTTTCTAATTTGGGGTTGCCCGACTCGTCTCTGACAGGCCCTAAGGACACATCATGTCGGTGAATTTCAGCGCTATCGATCTGGCACGCTTCCAGTTCGCATTCACGGTTTCATTTCATATTATTTTTCCAGCCCTGAGTATCGGCCTGGCGAGTTTCCTCGCGGTGCTCGAAGGCGTCTGGCTGAAGACCAAGAACCCGATCTACAAGGACATGTTCATGTTCTGGTCGAAAGTGTTCGCTGTGGGCTTTGGCATGGGCGTGGTTTCCGGTGTGGTGATGAGCTATCAGTTCGGCACCAACTGGGGCGGCTTTTCGACGTTTGCAGGCCCGGTCACGGGTCCGCTGCTCAGCTACGAAGTGTTGACGGCTTTCTTCCTTGAAGCCGGCTTCCTCGGCGTGATGCTGTTCGGCTGGCACAAAGTCGGCCCGAAAGCGCACTATGCGGCCACGTTGCTGGTCGCCATCGGTACGCTGATCTCCACGTTCTGGATTCTGGCATCGAATAGCTGGATGCAGACGCCGCAGGGCTTCAAGATCGTTGACGGTCGCGTCATGCCGGTGGACTGGTTCAAGATCGTGTTCAATCCGTCCTTCCCGTTCCGTCTTGCACACATGGCCATTGCCGCGTTCATCGCTGCAGCGTTCGTGGTCGCCGCAACCGGCGCGTGGCACCTGCTGAAGGGTCGTCGTGACCCGGCCGTGAAGAAGTCGTTGTCGATGGCATTGTGGATTCTGTTGATCCTGACGCCGATCCAGGCCGTTGTCGGCGATGCGCACGGCTTGAACACCCGCAAGTATCAGCCGGTGAAGATTGCTGCCATCGAAGGCATCTGGGACGACGAGACGGGCGCGGCGTTGAACCTGTTCGGTATTCCGGACATGCAGAACGAAGTGACCAAGTACGCAATCCAAGTGCCGCATCTGGGCAGCCTGATCCTGACGCACGAATGGAACGGCACGATCAAGGGCATGAAGAGCTTCCCGAAGGAAGATCGTCCGAACTCCACGTTGATCTTCTGGACCTTCCGTGTGATGGCGGGTCTGGGAATGTTGATGATTCTGATGTCGATCGTGGGCGCACTGATGCGCAAGCGGGGCGCGATCTATGAGTCGAAGTTGTTCCAGCGTTGGGTCGTCGCGATGGGTCCGGTCGGCTTCATCGCGCTGGTAGCCGGTTGGATCACTACCGAAGCGGGCCGTCAGCCCTGGGTCGTCTACGGCGTGATGCGCACGGTCAATGCCGCGTCGCCGAACACCGCGCAATCGATGGGTATTTCGTTGATGCTGTTCGTATTCACCTATTTCCTGGTGTTTGGGACCGGTATCTACTACATCCTGAAGTTGATCCGCACGGGTCCGTCGTTGCCGATGGCCGATGACAAGAGCAAATCGCATCAGTGGGGCGACGATGGTCGCGGCGATCCGCACCAGACCGCACGCCGTCCGATGTCGGGTTCGAATGAACCGCTCGAGTCTCACTAATTGCGCATCACTTGCTCATTGCTGGATTAAGCCAAGGCTATAAAATGGATATCACTATCTTCTGGGCGGGGATCATCGCGCTCGGCGTCTTCATGTATGTCGTCCTCGATGGCTTCGATTTGGGCATCGGCATCCTGTTCCCGTTCTTCCCGGAAGACCGCGATCGGGACCTGCTGATGAACACGGTCGCGCCGGTGTGGGACGGTAACGAAACGTGGCTGGTACTGGGCGGTGCAGGGCTGTTTGCCGCGTTTCCGGAAGCGTATTCGGTGATCTTGTCGGCCCTGTATCTGCCGCTGGTCTCGATGCTGATCTGCCTGATTTTCCGCGGTGTCTCGTTCGAGCTGCGTGCTAAATCGCGCCGGACCCGTAATCTGTGGGATCTTGCATTCATCTGCGGATCTGCCGGTGCGACGTTCTGCCAGGGTGTGGCGCTGGGTGGCTATATCGGCGGCATCAAAGTGGTCGATCATGCTTACGCAGGCGGCCCGTTCGACTGGCTGACGCCGTTCAGCCTGTTCTGCGGTTTCGGTCTGATGGCCGCGTACGCGCTGCTGGGTTGCGGTTGGCTGATCGCAAAGACCGAAGGCGATCTGCAACGCAAGTTCTACCAATTGATGGGTCCGCTGACGCTGCTGATGTTGGCTGCGATCGCGGTCGTCAGCCTGTGGACGCCGATGGGTGACGCCGGCATTGCCGCGCGTTGGTTCTCGATGCCGAATCTGTTGTATCTGGCACCGGTGCCGATCCTCACGTTGTTGGCGGCATGGGGCATCTACCATGGCGTTCGTAAGGAGCATCACCGTACGCCGTTCATCATGACGCTAGTCCTGATTTTCTTGTGCTATACCGGCTTCATGTGCAGCATCTGGCCGAATATCATTCCGCCGGCAGTCAGCATCTGGGATGCGTCGTCGCCGCATACGAGCCAGATGTTCTCGTTGGTGGGTGTCTGCATCGTATTGCCGATCATCCTGATCTACACCACGATGGGTTATTGGGTGTTCCGTGGCAAGGTTCGTCACGACGACCCCGGCTATCATTGATAGAAAGGACATAACGTCATGATCAAAGCATTGAAAGCGTTTAAAGAACACGTGCCTGAAGACGGCCCCCGCGCCGCAGACGGCGCCGGACCGCGCGCACGTCACCCGTTGCTTTGGTTCGTGACGTTGTACGGCGGGGGCGTGCTGGTGACCACCGTGGTCGCGACGATCTTTCACGTGTTGGTTTTCGCGGCGTCGAAATAAGCAACGCCACTGCTTGATGTGGGCAATACGGCTCGATGTGGATAACAACATTGGCCGATAGCAGCTGCAAAGCACGAGCGTGGCAGCCGCGGCCGCGGCCGGTACAAAGGTGTCCAATGAAAAGGGCAGCGACAGAGGTTCTGTCGCTGCCCTTTTTCTTTTTGTCGACCGGATCGCTCGTTAGTGATCGGCACTCATCCGGCACGTGTTCTGCTTGGTTGCTGTCACGCCAATGCGCCGCACCTTGGAGAGAAAAACGAATGGCCCGCTATTTGATCGCTTATGTTGTTACCGCAGTCGTTTTCTTCGGTTTGGATGCCCTCTATTTGCGATTTGTCGGCGGCGCTATGTATCGGCAAGCGCTCGGAGACCAGATGGCCGATCCGGCGCGTATTGTGCCAGCCGTCGCCTTTTATCTGATTTTCATCGCCGGACTGCTGTACTTTGCGATTGCGCCGTCGTTCGTATTGGAGAATTGGAGTGCGGCTGCTGGGCGCGGCGCTGCGCTGGGCTTCGTCGGCTACGCGACCTACGAGTTGACCAATTACGCGACACTGGCGCGTTGGACGCCGACGCTAGTATTCGTCGATTTGACGTGGGGAACGCTGTTGAGCGCGTGTGCTTCATCCATCGGCTATCTAGCCTCGAGCCGATGGACTTCATAAAAAAGCAACGGCGGGACCGTAGGCTGCTGTCAAAGAGAACGCGCGACCTCGGCACCGATCTGAAACGAATGCAGCCGCGCTTGATGATCGTAAATTTGCCCGGCAAACATCAGCTCATCCGCCTGCGTGCGGGCGAGCAATCCGGTGAGCGCCATGCGGATCTGGTCGGGATCGCCCACTGCGCTGCATGACAATGCCCGATCGACACCGGGGCGTTCACCGTCATGCCACAAACCTTCCATCGAATCGACCGGCTTACGCAATGGGCCAGGGGTGTTCCGGCGTAGCGCCAGGAATTGCTGCTGCGCGGAGGTCATCATCCGACGCGCTTCGGCTTCGGTGTCCGCGGCGAACAGATTCACGCCCACCATCGCGTGCGGCCGTTGCAACGCCGGTGATGCCTCAAAGTGCTGACGATAAGTGGCCAGCGCCGCATCCAGCAAGTCCGGGGCGAAATGGGATGCGAACGCGAAGGGCATGCCCAGCGCCGCCGCCAAGCGGGCGCTGAACAGGCTGGAGCCCAGCAACCAGATGGGCACCTTGGTGCCCATTCCAGGGATCGCATGGACACGCTGTCCGGGGGCCGGATCGTCAAAGTAGTCGCGCAGTTCGATGACGTCCTGTGGGAAGCTCTCCGCGCTATCCTGCAGCGTTCGGCGCAACGCACGCGACGTCATCTGATCGGTGCCGGGCGCGCGGCCGAGGCCGAGTTCGATGCGCCCTGGGAACAGCGTAGCGAGCGTGCCGAACTGTTCCGCGACGATCAGCGGCGCATGGTTCGGCAACATAATGCCGCCAGAGCCGACTTTGATTGTGTTCGTGGCAGCCGCCACTTGCCCAATCAAAATCGCGGTCGCGGAACTCGCAATACCGGGCATATTGTGATGTTCTGCGAGCCAGTAGCGCTGAAAACCCCATTGCTCCGCATGTTTGGCCAAATCGACCGTGTTGCGGAACGCGAGCGCAGCGTCGCCGCCCTCGATGATGGGGGAGAGGTCTAAAAGCGAGAAAGCAGTCATGAGCGGCGGCGACCTGCTCGACGAGGCTGTCGGTTCAGGCGCATAGGTGGCAAAGCGCTATGATAGGCCCTATCTCAAAAGCGAGTCGCCTAGGCCGCATTCCCCAGGCGAGCGGCAGGGGATAAACATGCAGGGTCGAGCGGTGGATAAATCAACGGCAGAGCGAACGGCACAGCGGTTATACCCGTTCTGTCACGGTTGTTCCGCTAGGGAACGGGTACTGGCGAGGTGGAATGGGCGTTGGCCATAACGATGGCGCTGGAATGCTTAGCCATCAATCAGGCAGCGCACGCGTGCATTTTCAGCCTGGCTTCGCGCGCCTAATTCCGAAAATCCGTTTTTCAGCGAAGATTGGCGTGCCATTTCTGCGGCCTTCGTGCAGGAAATCGACCCTTTCTCACCGGCATTGGCATGTAGGACCGCTTTATTGGCGACGAGAAAGCCAAAAAAGAGTATCACGGCGACTGTGATGATTTTGCTCATGACGTTTCTCCTAGTGCCAAGAGACTATCCCCAAAGGGAAGCGTCGTGTGCTAGGTATTACCCGTCCGGTCGACTACCGAGTCGTCGTATAACAAAAATGCGGTCCTCGTTTTAAACGTCTTAATGAAAAACGTTATTCCCTTAGATAATTAATTAACGCATTAAACGCATCATTCGCAAGCAGATCCGCATGACACGCGACGCCCGAAGGGCCGCGATCCGTCAGCGTGAGGCGGGAGCATGCGGGACGACATCGAATGCATGTCGTCCCATTTAGCTTGACACCGGCGGGCGGCACCCAATCCATGAACGGACCGCCGGGCTTGGGCCGATGGTTCTTGGTGCATGCCGGGTCGCAACATGTCCTACTTACTGTCGTCCGCTAACTTTGCTCGCACATCGGCCACTTGTTTCGCGCTCACCACATCGCCGTGATTCCCCCAGCCGGCGCGCACGAACGTCGCCAATTGCGCCACTTCGTCATCGGACAAGCGATTGGCGAAACCTGGCATCGGCAAATGCTCGGGACCCCGCGGGGTCGATGGCGTTACCGCCCCACGTAAGATTGTCGTAATCAACCCGGTCGGATTCTTCGCGTTGATCAGCGAATTGCCCGCCGTCGCCGGGAACACGCGCGGTGCACCATTGCCGGTGACCGTGTGACAGCCTGCACAGTTATCCAGATAGAGCCGTTGTCCCAGCGTGAGGCCGGTGGCAGCGGTCAAGGTCTTTTGCGTCGCCTGACGCGCGGCATCGTCGATCGGCGGCGTGACGGTGGCGGCGTTCACCGGCAAGGTTTTCAGATAGGCAGCCATCGCGTGCAGATCGGCGTCGCTCAGATGAGACAAGCTGTGCTCGACGACTGACTGCATCTCGCCATTCACCGATGTGTGCGCGTTGCGACCGGTACGGAGATAATCGACAATCTCGTCGGGCGTCCAGCTTGCCACGCCGCCCGCATGGGCACCCGCTCCGCGAAGCTGTGGCGCCCACCAGGCGTTCAGGTTCGCACCCTTCAGGTAGTCGTCGCCGTTGCGTCCGATGCCATCCAGCGCTTCTTCCTGCATGCCGATACCGCGTGCAGTATGGCAACTACCGCAGTGTCCAAGCCCCTGTACCAGATAGGCCCCCCGGTTCACTTCGGCACTCGCGTCTGGATCAGGCCGGAAAACACCGGGTTGCGTGAATACCCAGTTCCAGACGCCCAATGCGATCCGCAGATTGAACGGGAAACGCAATTGCGTGACCGGCGCTTGCGTGGCGCTCGGCGCGACACCCTTCATGAAGTACAGGTAAAGATCGTGGACATCGCGGTCGGTCAGCTTCGCGTACGACGGATAGGGCATGGCCGGGTACAGATTCGCCCCATCCGCTCGCTTGCCTTCGCGTAATGCGGCACCGAATTGCGCTTCGGTATAACGGCCGATGCCATGCTCGGTGTCGGGCGTGATGTTGGTCGAGTAGATCGTACCGAGGGGGCTGACGATCGGCAGCCCGCCAGCGAATGGCGTGCCGTGCGCGGCGGTATGGCAGGCGATGCAATCGCCCGCGCGCGCCAGATACGCGCCATGCACGACCGACGCCTGATCGCTGGTC
>CAWUJR010000076.1:0-11359 GCA_963922375.1 uncultured Robbsia sp. | reverse complement strand
TCACACCATGTTGTTCGCGATCTCATTCGCCACTGTTAGTGCTTGATCTTTGAACGCTGCCCTTGCTTGATGAGTGGTGAGTTGTCTGGCCTCTTCGCCAACATCTGAAGGCTGGCGTCTTCCATTTTTATTCTGTCTGGATCCTAAACCATGGCTTTTATTCCACCTGCAGGACAGTGCAGACCTGATACCGCCCCGTCGGCGCTTCATACGCTGCGTGCGGACGCTCGCAACGTGCATTGGGGTTATTTCGATGCCGCCCTTGCACCCGCGATCACAGTCAAAAGCGGCGACTTAATTTACGCCGAAGCCGTGACGCACCATGCCGGGGACGCTCCAGACCTGATGATGGATGACGCGCTCCATACGCTGTGGAAAGCCATTCCTGAGCACGACCGGAACCCCGGTGTGCATATTATGACGGGGCCGATTTTCATCGAAGGTGCGCAACCCGGCGACATGCTGGAAGTACGCTATCTGAACATGACCCCGCGCTGCCGATACGGCTCGAATCTGGCTGCGAACTGGGGCTATCTTTATAAAGAGATGGAGGAGAAGGAGCGTGTCACTATTTACGAGCTCAATCCTACAGCCAACCATGCATCGGCCGTATACGCCTATGACTTCAAAGGCAAATATGAGGTCCCCGGCACCGTCACGCATTGCGCCGTCTGTGATCGTGAGGAAGCGCTACCCGGCGTTCGCATCCCGGCACGTCCGCACCTGGGAACGGCAGGTGTAGCGCCCGCAGTGAATGGTCGCGTCAGCACCATTCCGCCAGGGCGTCACGGCGGAAACATCGATAATTGGCGCATTGGTGCGGGAGCCACCATGTACTATCCAGTACAGGTTGCAGGCGGATTGTTTTCGATAGGCGATCCGCATATTTCCCAAGGCGACGGCGAGGTCAGCGGTACCGCAATCGAATCGTCATTGAACGTCACGATGCAAATCATTCTGCGCAAGGACTTTTCTTTTCCGACACCGTTGCTGGAGACACCGGATTACTGGATCGTTCACGGCTTTAACGAAAACTTGGATCAAGCGTTGCGGGCCGCATCACTCGATACGCTGTTCTTGCTGGAAGAATACCTGGGATTATCGCGCAACGACGCTTACTCTTTGATGAGTGTGGCGGCCGATGTAGGCATCACACAGGTAGTGGACGCGACACTTGGTGCACACGTCAAGATTGCACGTGGACTCTTTCCATCGTTGATGTCTTTGTCTGACGAGCGCCCAATCGTTTCGGTCTGAAGCTTGCCCGTCTAATGGAGCGATGCAATGGCATTGAAGTCCTGGCGCTTTTCAACCAATAAAGGAACGAGTCACGAGCGTGCAGGCGTTTGGCAGGAAGCCATGAATGCCGTTCATCTGCCCATGCCCGCGCGCGACTTCGACCAGGATTTTCAAGGCGACGTTGTAGGACTAGTATCGCCTGCCGGGATGGAGTTTTCCCGCCTCAGTGCAACGCCATTGACCATTTCCGGGCAATACCATAATCAATCACCGGGGCTGTGGCTGGCACTGATGCTGGAAGGAAATTCGGTTTTCTCCGATCATGGTCACCGCGTCGAGCTCGCGTGCGGCGACATCCTGTACGGCCCGACAGGCCATGATTCGACGCTTGAGCTTGGAGCGAACTTTCGCATGCTCTACATGCGGATACCCGGAACGGCATTGAACGCAACGCTGGTGAATCCCGCTACCTTACGTTTTGGCATTTTATCGGGAGAGGTTCGTTTGACCCGCATGATGTGTGGGATGTTACGCGTTTTGGGAAACGAGCTGGAAGATTTCGATGCGGCAGATATACACCCTGTCGAGGTCGCATTATCCGAGTTTGTGGTGGCTAGTTTCGCTACGGCTCACACGGTCCGTTGCTTCGGTGATAGAAGCCGGGCCGCCCATTTTGAACGGATTTGCCGTTCGCTCGAACAGCAATTAGGCAAACCAGACTTGTCCCTGTCGAGCGTGATTGATGAACATAACATCTCTTCTCGATATCTACAAAAGCTTTTTGAGGACGCCGGTACCAGTTTCAGTGGCTACATACGAGATCGGCGACTTGAACGTTGTCGTGCCGATTTGATGAGTCCTGCACACCGAGGCTTGTCGATTTCGGAGATCTGCTTCGGTTGGGGGTTCAATGACGCCGCACATTTTAGTCGGAGCTTTCGTGCGCGATTTGGCATGACCCCGCGTGCATGTCGGCTGCTCAGCGGGCTGGAAATCGGGAGCGATGATCTCGCGTAAAAAATCGGGGCGACGGCGTGCATAAGCGGTTCAAATACTTCGAAAATCTAACTTCGGCATCACTAGGCAGCACGCGCCGGAGCGCATCCCGTACGCGACCATGTGGGAAACTGCGAATTCGATGAGAAGGATGGTTTCCGGTGATCGCGCTTGATGTTTGATTGCCAAATGTGTGTTCAGCAATCAAACAAAAATCTATCATGCCGTCCAATAGTCCGGTAACACCCAACCACTCTTGAAGGGTTTATAGGCAATCTGCTTCTTGTAGGCGGCTGTGGCGATACCTTGCATCAACGGAAGGGAATAACCTTCTTCGACAGCCCACTGGCCAAACGCTTTGTAGCCCTCTATACGTTTGTTCGGATCGAGCTGTGAGAGCAAGGGGTCGAGTTTGGGGGAGATATCCGCGCTCCGCCATACCGAAAAACCCAGTTTTGGATTGAGATAGGAGCCCTCGGATAAGGCCGGATCGCCGCTACCATTTTGCCAGAGCCACAACATCGGACCCTGCAGTGTTCCAGCAGCGGACTGAGAGTAAAACTGTGCAGGCTCGATCACCGTATGGTCAGCCTCGATGCCCACTTCCTTCCACATTTGGACAATGGCGCGAGCCATATCGTAGTCGCTGGGTGCAGCGCCATTCGTGGAGAAGAATTTGATGCGTACGGGTTTCGCTTGGCTGTAGCCGGAAGCCGCCAAGAGCGCGCGTGCTGTGGCTGGGTCAAAAGTGAACTTGAAAGCCGGGTTATAGGCAGGAGTACCGGGCGCGGCGGGCGTGGAGATAGCGGCCGGAACGTTATTGAAAAATGCCCGAACAAGGGCATCCTTGTTGATTGCGTGATGCATAGCGAGACGAACATTCTTGTCCATCGTTGGTCCATTGTTGACCATATGGATTAGGTAAGTATCGATGGTTGGTGTGACCTTGGCCTGTAGGCCGCCCATCTGCTTCAGACGCAGCGTATCACGCAGCGGCAACCCGCTTGACACGTCAACTTGCCCCGCTTGCACTGCGGATACTCGCGATGTCGCCTCCTTTACCACCTGGAACACGACATTTTGAATTTTCGGTGCGCCGCGCCAGTGCCTGTCGAAGCTTTTCAATGCGATGCGGGAATTCGCCTGATAGTCGGTCAACGTATATGGCCCCGACCCCACAGGTTTGGCGACGAATCCATCCTTGCCTACTTTCTCGAAATAATTGCGCGGCATCAGATATCCCCCCAGATAAGCGAGGAACGCTGGTGCGGTGATCATCGGAGCCTTGAAGCGCATGATGGCTTGCGTTGGGCTGGGCGTATCGATGCCTTCGAGTGCCCACCAAATGCCTCCGATTTGCAACGATTTGTCCGCTTGCAGACGGTCAAAATAAGTGAACTTGAAATCGTCGGATGTGAGTCTGTCTCCGTTGTGAAAGCGTACATCATCACGAAGATCCAGTTCGAGAACCTTACCCTCCGTATCCTTCCAACGCCATGCGGAAACAATGGCAGGCACAAGCTTTCCGTTCTCGTCGATATCCAGCGCGGTGTCAAAGACGCTGCGATATAAGGAGATGGGAATCGGAGCAACGCGTGCTACGGGATCCCAAGACGGCACGTCCGAAGGAAACGCGATGACTACAGGCCGTGTCGGATCAACGGCCGCTTCCGCGTCCGCAGTGCTCAGACCCGCTACGCCGGTGAGCCCCAATATGCCGGGCAGCGCCCAGGGTTGCACGATGTTGGCAGCGCCGGCAGCCGCGCCAACGACGCCACTGGAGAGCATATGTAAGAAGGAGCGGCGACTGGTCATAAATGAAGTTCCTGCAAGTGATTTAGCGGACCTGCTTGATTCCATAAAAATCAATAAGGCTCGATACCGAATATCGCGCTACCTTTAGGCGACGCATTTCCCGAATGCATTTCTAAACGTCGACGAGCATACCGGAGCAGGGAGCGCACCAGTTATCCGGGCGTTGGGATGTATGTCTGTAATCACGCTCTATCTGCGGAAGAATGACGCAGCCTCTAGAGTAAAAGACCAAAAATACGGTGTCTTGTCGCTGGACGCACACAAACTTCCCGTAATCCGCATCCAGCGTACCGAAGTCATCTCGCCTGATTAAAACGTGTGAATCATTGCAATTCGCGTTGTGGTCTGCGTTGACGTGCTGGATGGCAGCGAATACCAACCAGCGCCTTGGTTCGCATCGATCCCTGAAGAGGCTTTCAGATAGGAAACGTTGGCGTAGAGAAACGTGTGCCTGGATAGCAGATATTGCATGCCAAAGGTGGGTTGATTCCAGTGCGAGCCGGCATACGTCGTATATTGATAACCGCCGAGCGCCACGATGGATGGTGTGATGAAGTACATCGCACCGACTTCATACACGTTCATTGTCGCGCTGTTACCTTGATACTTAAGATTCGTCGATGTGAAGTCCGCGGCAAGCGTTAATTTATGGAAAACATAGCTCGAACCCAGCGCGACCTCCGATTGCCGGTCGACATAAAAGGGAGTTGTGTAAAAGAGATCGGTAACCGTGCCATCGGCATTGTGGGTCGCGACGGTTTGACCAAGGAAATTGCTCACGCCAAACTGAGCATAAGGATAGATAGCAAGGTCTGAAAGACGTGTATAGGTAATCCCGGCATTAAAGCCGTTGCGCTTATACCCGATGCCCGAACTAAACGAACTGGAACGATGAAAATCGCCGGCGACGTTGCCAAAGCCATACATTATGCCGAATGACAGCCCGTTGTAATCCGCGCTTCTGAACTTGACCGAGTTTGCGATTTCGCTACCAGCAATACGGTCAATGTCACCCATGTGACCACCATAAACACTGGCATACCCGTTAAGGTTGTATCGGTTGATGTAATCGTTGATGAAATCGTATTGGTTACCCAAAGACACTGATCCATATCGCTCCGATGTGAGGCCGACGAAGGCTTGCCGACCAAACTCGGCACCGTTTTGATTAGACTTGCCTGTGCCAAGACTGAATCCATTTTCCAATTGAAAGAACGCATGCATTCCCCCACCCAAATCTTCACTTCCTTTCACGCCCCAACGGTTCCCGAAGTTAACCCCGTCTTGAAATTCAAATAGATGCTTGCCACCCTGATTGCTGATGTAGGTAAGCCCTGCATCGAGTACTCCATAAAGCGTAACGGAACTCTGCGCATGGGCGCCGCAGGCCAACAAAGCGAGTGAGGTACCGCACAATATGTTCTTCATAAAGTATCCTGGTAGGCATGAGCGGGGGCCCGCGTGCCAACGATGATTTATAGTTTTGCACGACAGAAAAGGACAGCTCTCGCTTGTGTAGCGGCAGTAGAGTGCGTCCTCTCCTTCGTGCAACATCAAATCGTCAGCGGGTAACGAAAACTAACTAGACAAATTTCCGAAAAATTGTCTGAGGGCGCGCGATAACTTGCTTCCGCATCCGTGGCGACAATTTTTCTGAGGAAACTGAATTCTGAGAGAAGCCGTGGCAGTGGTCGCGGTGTCACGCGTCGAATCTGCGCCATCGATTAAAGAGCGGGGCGATGACGATGGGTTAGCGCCGCGAGCCTGCGCGATCTGATGAGGAATATTGAGTAAGTTGGAGAGCTTGAACAAGCTGTTTGAGGACGACACTCCGGTAGAGAAGGAAAGACATTCAAGATCCGCGGGGAGCAGATCTACCTGTATTCGGAGGTGGATCTTGCGCGAGACGAAGCCTGATGGCTTGATGACGCTTGACTCTGAAGTCACTTCCTTGAAGTGTCGAAACAACGTGATCCGGCAAGACCATCGACGTCATGTGCCGAAGGCAGGGCGTACTGGATTCACGTGGTGCAGAAGCGTCGCGACAGCGATTTCAAGCATCCAGTTGACGCATCGTGGTCGCTCACTTTCGCGCCGCTTGAACTCGAGACACCGCCGCGGCGATTCATTTGGAATGCGCTCCTCGGGACTTAATGGAACCGCTCTGCCTAAATTCATTGTCTCTACTATTTCCACGATTTGCGTCAGGGCACCGCGCGGTATCGTTCCGGAAGTCGTTCAGTAGTGACGTGGCGAGGATAACCGGAGGTTTTCCTGGCTGCGACGGCGACGGCGACGGCGACTGCGACGCCAATATCGCGGGTGTCTCGATTGCGTCCTCATGGGGCACCATGCACGCAAACGGACCGGCTTGCACCTGAAACAACCGATTTATCGCCTCGGGCAACGCGCCAGGCGTCGCAGTATCAATGTCATCCGCATCCGGCTAACGGCACGATACTTGCATGAATCTGAGAGGGCTAATTGAGGTCGGAGAGTGGTTATGTCTATGAAGTCGTGGAGCTTTTCGACGCGTGTCACTCCGATAGAGCAACGCGGAAATGTTTGGCGCAAGGCCATGGATGCGGCGTGTCTGCCGCATGGCGCGGTGCCGCTCAACGATGGTTTCGAGGGGGATGTCGTTGGTATCGCATCGCCGACCGGAATAGAATTCACATGCCTGCGAGCGACGCCGCTCACCATCTCGGGTAGCTATCAAAATCAGCAGGCGGCAATGTGGCTCGCGTTGATGCTCGATGGGCACTCGACTTTTCAGAATGCCGGCAGGCGTGTCGCGGTGGCGCGCGGCGACATCCTGTATGGTCCGTGCGGGCTGGATTCCACGCTTGAACTTTGTGCGGACTTCCGGTTGTTGTACGTGCGCGTACCCACCGCTTTGTTACATCCCGGCCTTTTGACGCGGTTGACGTGTGGTGTGCTTGCCGGTCATGCGGGTGTTCCGCGCGTGTTAGCGGCGATGTTGCGCGCAGTGGGAGAGGAGCTCGAACATCTTAGCGTCGATGACATTCACCCGATCGAGGTGGCGCTGTCGGCGTTTCTTACGTCTAGCCTCGCGAAGCATCATTTGTCGAATACGTTGGGCGACCGCAAGCGCAGCGAGCACTTTACGCGCATCTGCCATTCCATCGACCAGCAGCTCAGCGACGCGGAGTTGTCGCTGAAGTCGATCACCGAGCAGCAGCGTGTCTCGTCCCGCTACGTTCAAAAGCTTTTTGAGGATGCGGGAATGAGCTTTACCGGCTATGTTCGGGATCGACGCCTCGAGCGTTGCCGGCGTGAGTTGATGAGTGCTGCGCACCGCCGCATGTCGGTATCGGAAATCTGCTTCCGGTGGGGATTTAACGACGCTGCGCATTTCAGCCGCAGCTTTCGCGCGAAATTCAATATGACGCCACGAGATTGTCGTCGGGTGAGCGGCGTGGCCGAAAACGCCTGACGTGTCGTTGCACGGCCATTCTGCGCCACGTCATCGACCCCACGCTACGCCGACTGCGGCAATCCGCGTGCGGCCAGATTCCGATAAAGCGCGCGAATGCCAAATGTCCATGGCGCAATTTGATGTGCGAACCCTACCGTGTTGACGAGACTGCCGAGTTGCGGCGTCGATATGAAGACGCGGTCACCAAGATGGTGTGTGAAGCCGCCGCCGACGGCATCGCGGTCCTGGACGGGAGAAAACATCGTGCCAAGGAACAGCATGAAGCCATCTGGGTATTGATGATGTGCGCCGTACGTCTGCGCAACCAGATCGGCGGGGTCGCGGCTAATTTCGCTCATGTGACTGACGCTTTCCAGTAAGAAACCGTCATCCTTCCCTTCTATGCGTAGATTGACGCTTGCCTTCCTGATCGAGTCGAGCGTAAACGTATCGTCGAATAGGCGAATGAATGGGCCGATTGCGCAAGAGCCGTTATTATCCTTACATTTGCCGAGCAGCAACGCCGATCGTCCCTCGATATCGCGTAGATTCACATCGTTGCCGAGTGTGGCCCCGACGATGCCGCCACGACTGTTGACGGCCAGCACGATCTCCGGCTCGGGGTTGTTCCATCGAGAGCTTTCGAGCAGACCGACGTCGGCGCCGAAGCCGACCGCCGACATGGGTTGCGCTTTCGAAAACACCTCGGCATCCGGACCGAGGCCGACTTCCATATATTGAGACCACGCATTGCGTCGCTCAAGTTCGGTTTTCAGCTTTGCAGCGGCGTCGGAGCCGGGCTTGATTTGCGAGAGATCACTGCCGATCGTCGCGGTAATCGTTTTTCGTACCTCGCGCGCCTTTGTCGGGTCGCCTCCCGCTTGTTCCTCGATGACGCGCTCGATCAAGCTGACTGCGAACGTGACGCCGCACGCCTTGATGGCTTGCAGATCGCAAGGCGCCAGCAACTTCGGGTTTTCGGTATCGGTGCTGCCCAAGCTGGCTGCCATCAATCGGTCGACGTGTCCGATGGATTCACCCGGTGCGGCGCGCGCAATCTCCAGCGCGTCTTGCCGATCCAAGAAGTCCGCAGTGGTGGGCACTGTCGCCGTGACGTCGAACACTTCGCCGCCGCGTACCACGACCACGCAAGGTCCCTCGCCGAGGGTCGTCTTGCGCCAGACACGGCCTACCAACAACGCTTGATCGATATCTTCTGGGATGAAAGCCGCTTGAGATGTCACGTCATGCCTTTTTCGGTAAGGAAGTAAGGAACGCTTGGGAGCGTAAGCGTCGGCGCCGCTGCCCTGACCAAGCGGATAACGGCGCGTCATCGCGCTTCCCGGCACTTGGTGCACAGACGGCTGGTATGCTGAAAACGTTTTTCATGCTAACACGCAACGTCTGGTGTTTGGCGGTGCGACGTTCCTGTCTGGCATGTCGTCTGACGCTGCCGTTTCACCGCGTCGTGCAATTTTAGGACATTGCGCCTATCCTTTATTCGGCTGATAGGATGGGTAGGGCCTGAATGCGCGGAACCGGGCGACGGTTCCTTCCGACCAATCTTGATGCGGCCGCGCAGTGAGCGCTCGGTTGCGCCCAGTCGATATCATCAATTTAAAAAGGAGTCGCGTATGGCCGACCACACCGTTGCCGCCTATCTGGCGGGCACCCTCGCTGAGGCAGGCGTCGAACGTATTTGGGGCGTCACTGGCGATAGTCTGAACGGACTCGCTTACAGCCTGGATCAGATCGGATCGATCCGCTGGATGCATACCCGTCACGAGGAAGCGGCTGCTTTCGCCGCGGGCGCGGACGCTGCGTCGACCGGTCGCCTCGCGGTCTGTGCGGGCAGTTGCGGTCCTGGCAACCTGCATCTGATCAATGGCCTGTTCGACTGTCACCGGAATCAGCAACCGGTGCTAGCGATTGCGGCGCACATTCCATCGACGGAGATTGGGCTCGGGTATTTTCAGGAAACGCATCCGCAGGAACTCTTCAAGGAGTGCAGTCATTACGTCGAGGTGGTTTCTTCCGCGGCGCAGTTTCCAAGGGTGCTTGCGCGCGCAATGCGCACTGCCATCGAGGCGCGCGGTGTCGCGGTCATCGTGTTGCCGGGCGATGTGGCGTTGAGCAAAGGCCCGGATGAGAAACCGTCGTGGACGCAAAGTGCACCCCCGAGGATTCTGCCGGCGGAGGCCGATCTGGATCGTCTCGCGACGCTGCTGAACGCGTCCGATGCCGTGACTATCATGTGCGGTAGCGGCACCGATGGTGCCCACGACGAAGTGGTCAAGCTTGCCGAAACGTTGGGCGCGCCGATCGTTCATGCGTTGCGCGGTAAACAGTTCATCGAGTACGACAATCCATACGACGTCGGCATGACGGGCTTGATCGGCTTCAGTTCCGGCTATCACGCGATGATGTCGTGCGACACGTTGTTATTGCTGGGATGCGATTTTCCGTATCGACCATTCTATCCGAGCGATGCGAAGATCATTCAGGTCGACTGGAAGGGCTCGCAACTGGGTCATCGGGCACCGCTGGCGCTGGGGCTGGTCGGAACCGTCAAGGAAACCGTTGCCGCGACGTTGCCGAGGCTCCAGCAAAAGACCGATCGGCGCTTCCTGGACAACGCCCTCAAGCATTACGCATCGGCCCGAAAGGGGCTGGACGATCTGGCCTCGCCGGCGGGTCCGGGCCGGCCGATCCATCCCCAGTACCTGGCGAAGATGATCGACGAAGTCGCTAGCGACGATGCGATTTTTACTGCGGATGTCGGCACGCCAACGGTCTGGGCGGCGCGCTATTTGACGATGAACGGGAAGCGCCAGCTACATGGCTCGTTCAATCACGGGTCGATGGCGAATGCCATGCCGCAGGCACTGGGCGCACAGGGCGCTCATCCCGGCCGACAGGTCGTGTCGCTTTCGGGGGACGGTGGTTTGTCGATGCTGCTCGGCGATTTACTGACGGCGCGTCAACTCGATCTTCCGATCAAGGTGGTGGTATTCAATAACAGTCTGCTCGGCTTCGTATCGATGGAACTGAAAGCGGCCGGTTACCTGGACACGAATGTCGACCTCAGCAAAACCGACTTTGCGGCCATTGCGAAAGGTGCCGGTATCTTCAGTTTGCGTGTCGAAGAGTCGGAAGATGTGGCGGCGGCACTGAAAGAGGCGTTCGACCACCCGGGGCCTGCGCTCGTGGATGTGGTGACATCAAAACACGAACTGGCGATGCCACCAACCGTCGAAATCGCACAAGCGAAGGGCTTCAGCCTCTATATGATGCGGGCCATCCTGAATGGGCGTGGCGACGAAATCGTCGAACTGGCGCGGACGAACTTACGCTAGTCATCCATCAGAAGGTGACGCCGGACACCAGCATCAGATTGGCGTACGGCGTGCATTCGCCTGTACGGACAATGGCCCGTGCCTGTGCGGACAGTTGTTTCAATTCCGTATGCGGCACGACGCGCCGCTCGCCGATCGGGCTGCCCTCTAGCGCACTGAGCCAGGGGTCGGTGCGTGCGAGTGTTTCACTTGCGACGATATGCGATTCCACTTGCATCTCGGATAGCAGCGTCGCCAGCGTGATCGATAAGCTGGGTACGCCGGGCGTCAGCGCCAGATCGATGATTTCGACGCCGGTGTGACGGGGTGCCGGCATGCCCGCATCGGCCACCAGAATCATATCGCCATGTCCCAGCGAAGCGACCAGACGCGAGAGCGCGGGATGCAGTAGCGTGGTTTTCTTCATGATGCCGTTCCTTGAAGAGCGTCGACTTCGGCGAAGGTGGGAATCGACGGCTGCGCACCGGCGCGCGTGACCGATAACGCGGCGGCAGCCAAGCCGAACCGAATGGCG
>CAWUJR010000075.1:0-11850 GCA_963922375.1 uncultured Robbsia sp. | reverse complement strand
GTCGCTTGGTCGTGTGCGCGGCGTGATGACGGCCGTGCTCGGCAGCGCGGACGTGGTGGTCGCGTCGGCACGCGAGATTTCATCCGACAACAGCGATCTGGCCCATCAGGTACACAACCAATTGGGTGTCTTGCATCATGCTGCCGAGGCGCTGGACAAGATTGTCGCCGGGTTGGCGCGTCGTACCCAGCGCGTCGGTGAGACCCGACAAATCGTCGAGGCCGCCGCAGGCTCCGCGCGCACGAGCGGTGAAACGATGGCACATCTGGTGACGCTGATGTCCCGCATCAATGCGAGCGCCGCTCGCGTGATGGAAATCAATGAAGTGATCGATGCCATCGCCTTCCAGACGAATATTCTGGCGCTGAACGCGGCCGTCGAGGCAGCGCGAGCCGGCGAGCATGGGAAGGGTTTTGCGGTCGTGGCGTCGGAGGTGCGAAGCCTTGCGCAACGCAGTGCAGCGTCGGCACGCGACGTTGCACAGACGGTGGGCCAAGTCGTCGAGCAAATGAAGCAGGGCGCGCAACTCGCGGCGCACGCCGGTGTCGCGGTGACGGAAGTGATCGCGGCGTGCGACACGAGCCGACGCGCGATGGATGATATTGTCGAGGCGGCAGCCCGTCAGTCCCAGGATGTCGCCGATGTTGGCGCGGCAGTCTCCGGTATCAACGATCTGGCGCGTACCCAGGCCGACTTGATGGCCAAGCACGAGGAAACGGCCCGGCAACTTGACGAACAGGCAGATCAGTTGTTTGCCTCGCTACGGTCGTTCGCACTTTGATACGTCGACGGTGAATGTCTCTCCGCACAGTGGCAGACGCCGGCCGGCTGTGATCTGGCCACCCGGAGATTGCATTTTTTATCGCGAATTGGCGTTATGATGAGCACTTTCGACCCGATTCGCACACGCCATGCAACCTGCAAAAGATGCGGAAAATGAAAGCGAACGGCTGTCGACATTGCGCGGCCTGAATATACTCGACACACTTCCGGAAGAACGCTTCGATCGGCTCACGCGGTTGGCTAAGCGGTTATTTGGCGTACCCATCGCGTTGGTCAGCATCATCGATGAGAATCGCCAATGGTTCAAATCGTGTGTCGGGCTTGGCATAACGGAAACCCCGCGCGACATCTCATTTTGCGGACACGCGATTCATAGCGATGCGATTCTTGAAGTGCCCGATGCGCTTCTGGATCAGCGGTTTTTCGACAACCCGCTCGTTACCGGGGACCCCAAAATACGTTTCTATGCGGGATGCCCCTTGAAAGTGGCGAATGGTAGCCGGCTAGGTACACTCTGTCTGATCGACGCGCAGCCGCGTTCGCTGGACGAAGACGACCGTCAATTGTTGCACGACCTTGCGCGCATGGCGGAGCAGGAACTCGACGCCATTCAGCTCGCGACGACCGATGAGTTGACTACCCTATCGAACAAGCGCGGTTTCGAAGCACTCGGTCAACACGCGCTGAATGTCTGTCGACGATTGAACCGGCAGGCTAGCTTACTGTTTTTCGACCTGAACGACTTCAAGCGCATCAACGATACGTTTGGGCACGCGGAAGGCGACCGCGCGCTAAAAACCTTTGCTACCGTGCTGCGCGAGGGACTTCGCGAAAGCGATTTGGCGGGACGCCTGGGCGGAGATGAATTTGTCGCGTTGCTGACAGACGCCGGTGTGGATGAGATCCCCGATATCATCGCGCGCATGAGGTCCATGCTGGCGGCCAAAAATGCGGAGGATGGCCGCGCCTACGACATTCGCTTCAGCGTGGGCCAAACGCAATACGATCCGTCGACGCAGGTCTCTATCCGCGCGCTGATGGCCGAGAGCGATAAAGCGATGTATGCGAATAAAGCGGTCGATAAATCGCATCGCTGACGCCATGGCCCGGTGAACATGCGGCGATCTGCGCTCGCTGAGGACTTGTCGCCATCTGCCGCGTATTCGCGCCGTAGGGGTGTTGGCACTCAAGCTGCACTGCCGACCCGTGCCGATCCCACCCGACCGATGGGCCTGCTTGTTTCGCGGGCGCGATGTGCGGCGTTCAGCGCGTCGTCGATCAACGCATCGATCTCGTCGCCGATGCGCTCTATCTCGCCGTCTTTGGAGAGAGAATTTGCCCTGGCACGATCGTCGGCATCCGTTCGCGACAGCGACGCCGACTGGAGTGACGCGGCATCCAAGAGTCGCTGCACCGCAAACTTCAATGCCATGAGGTTCGCGTCGATGGCGTCGAGCGCATTCGTCGGCGCCGTACTGGATTGTGGATCGCTATTTTGTAGAAACTCGCTTCGCCTATCCCGCTGTTTTGCGAATTCCACCGTCGTCGCGTCATGGCGTGGCACCGAAGCACGGCGATGCAATTGCCCCTCGAGGGTCTGCGACATGCGACGCGCGAGCGCCGTCTGCGGATCGATGCGTGACGCGATCATCGAAGACAACAGAATCAACAAGCTCGCGACAGTGACCACGCTTGCCAGCCAATGAATGCTGGCGCCTCTAGCGGCCTGGCAGATTGCCCCCGGGACAAAGTCGGCGGCGGCCATGCCGGTATAGTGCATGCCGGCAATCGCACCTCCCATGATGAATGCCGCACCGATCCGCTTTGCAATGACGAAACGTTGCGTCGACCCGATCAGTGCCCGGACGATCCACAGTGCTGCGGTAGAAGCGGCAATCGCAATCAGCAGCGATGCGACGACCAGCCCCAGGTTATAGGCAATGCCTGGGCGCATCCGCATCGCCGCCATGCCGACGTAATGCATGCCAGCGATGCCCACGCCCATCAGACCACCGCCGACAATCAATCGGGCACGTGTCAACGTCGGTTGGATAATCACATGAAGCGCAAAGTACGAAACAAGCATCGCTAGAAGTAACGACGCGGTGGTGCCGCGAAAGTCGTAGCCCAGTGGGATCGGCAGCGAGAAAGCCAGCATGCCGATAAAGTGCATCGACCAGATGCCTACCCCCATCGCTGCTGCGCCGCCGACAAGCCAGACGTCCTTGACGAGCGGGCGTTCGAGAAAAGAAATGAATTCGGTGAGATCGAGGACGGTATACGACGCCAGTATCGCGATCAGAAGAGACAGGCAGACCAACGTGGGACTGTAAATACCTTGCATGGCGCGCACTCGAAAGCAGGTAAGGATATCCGTTCGGATGTCTCACATTCAATGAGAAAGCGATCGTACGACCTGACATCCGCGCGGAAACCATCTGTGCGATCGGCCTTTCTATTTCATCAGTTTATCAGGATGAAGATTGGTAGAATATGGTGTTTTTCAAACAAAACAGATGGACTCCTATCAAACGATTGTATGTTTTTTTGTTGCTGTGACATCAGTGGGCATGAGAGAAATGAAAAAACGGATAAGCGATCAATGCGCAAACGCCTGCTGCGACCCAAACGCATGGCCATGAGCCGATGATGAGAAGGTGTGGTATCGCAAGCGGAACGAGAAAGAGCCCTGCATAGACGGCGGTATTGACCATCCCGAGGGCGGTGCCCGCGCGGTTGGCACCGGCGAGCGTCGCCAATTCCGTGTAGGCAACGCCGTGCCAGGCGGACACACATACGCCCGTGACGAATACTTCGAACGCGATCACGGCTTCCCCACCCCCGTAGAGCGTTGTGAGCGCAAGTGCAAGAAAGGATAGGGCGACGATCAGCGTCGACCCTCGCAAATACGATCTTCTGTTCTTGCGACGATCGGTCAAACGCCCGCTCCCAATACGCATCGCCATGGCCCCTATCTGGAGCGATACCATGGTCAAAGTGATCATGTTGGTACCGCATTGCGCGAAGTCATGCAGGAACACCGTCCCAAACGTCAAAATTGCAAACTGCGGACCGCATAAGATCCCGATCCCCGTCACCACGCGCCAGATCTGTGTGTCCCCCAGAGGAGATGTGGTGGCTAGGCGGCGACAGCGTGGAGGTTCGCCGCACGGCATCGTCGTCGGCTGGTACAGCCATCGCCATGCGAGCCCGGCGGAGAGTGCGCACATTGCCGACAGCGCGCCATACACCGCGACGAAGCCATGGGAGGCGGCAAGAAACGGCAGCAGCAGAGCGCCCACGCCGCCGCCAAGCGGTACGGCGGTCTGGCGAATGCTCATTGCTAGGCCACGTTCTCCTTCGGCAAACCATGCCATCACCGCACGTCCGCTCGAGCCGTTGACACTGCCGCCCAGTAGGCCGGCGACTACCATGGCCAATGCAAGCCATACCAGCGATGGCACCGCGCCTGAGGACGGCGAAAGAAACAGCGCCATCGCCGCGAAGGTTGCCGCCGTGCTCAATAATCCGCCGATCAACACAGGGCGTTCTCCCAGGCGGTCGGTCAGCATCCCCCAGGGGAGTTCCGATACGGCCAGTCCCAGCCCCATGGAGCCAAGCAACAGACCGAGCTGCGGAGCGCTCAGGTGGTAGCCCGAACGTAACCAGACAGCGGTGGTGGGAATCCCGGCAGCCGCAGCAGAGAAACTCGTGTTGGCTCCCACGCCGGCCCCTAACACTTTCCAACGGTGCGATGCGGCGGCACCGCGTTCCGGTACCGCCAACGAGTGATTGATACGGGTCATCCATGTACATCCAGAAAAATTGACGTTTGAAGTCTCGCCGCCTATCATCGTCCTGTATATCAAATTAAATTATTGCAATCGTTCGATAAAATGGGATGATTGACGTGCATCACACAGACTTTGATCCCGCCGTGCTGCGCAGCTTCATTGCGGGAATGGACTTGGGAAGCTTTGCCAACGCGGCGGTCAAAGTGGGGCGATCAACCTCTGCGGTGAGCGCGCAGATAAAGAGGCTCGAGGAGCAAGCGGGCGCTCCGCTATTCCTTAAGTCGGGTCGACATCTGAAGCTGACGCAAGCCGGCGAAACGTTACTGGCCTATGCGCGACGTCTCATCGAGCTGAACGACGAGGCGGCTGCAGCGGTCCGTGGGATGGAACTAGACGGTTGGGTTCGGCTGGGTATGCAGGAGGATTTTGGTGAAGCGGCGCTTCCCGATGTCCTGGGGCGGTTCGCTCGAGCGCACCCGAAGGTGCGCATTGAGGCGCACGTTTCACGGAATGCTGACTTGCTTGAACGGATGGCATCGAATCAGCTGGACCTCGCGCTTGCGTGGAGCGAGGCGACTTACACAGATGGAACGTTATTCATGGACTTTATCTCGGCGCCGCCGATGCGCTGGATTGGCTCGTCTTCCGTCGCTTTGTCGCGCGCGGACGGAGAGGCGCTTCCGCTGGTGGTGTTCGATCGGCCTTGTCTCTTTCATAACGCTGCCGTCAGCGCACTGGACCGCGCAGGGATTCCGTGGCGAGTGGCGTTTACGAGCCCCAGTCTCTCTGGACTTCGTGCGGCAACGGCAGCGGGGCTGGGGGTGACGGTTCGGACCGCCTATGGGCTTCCGAACGCGCTCCGGCTTATCGATGCAGAGCTTGGACTGCCGACATTACCGACGGTGCAACTGACGCTGTATCGCCGCGCCCAGGCGGTAACACCTTCGATCGAACGACTTGCGGCGTTGGTGCTCGATTCGGTGTCGATGATGGTGTCCTCTCGCTGCTGAATCCTATGGAACCTTGCTGAATCGTACGAATGTCCGAAATGGTCCGCGTCCTGTCCCGATCCAGCCTGTCGCGCGCGCTGCCCTCGACTTACTATGGCACATCCTTTGCCCATCGAGTTCAAGCACATGCCATCGACTAACAGCGCCCTTATCGTGATCGACGCCCAGGAATCTTTCAAACACACAGCGTACTGGTCTGAATCGGATCTTTCGGCTTACGTTGACGCGCAGCAAGCGCTGATTGCCGGTTGCGTTGCCCGCGGCATGCCGGTGGTACAAATTTTCCACGTCGAGGCGCATGGTGTATTCTCGCTGGCGTCCGGATATGTCCGAGCGCTGCCTGAGTTGTCCATTACGCCGGACGTCACTTTCCATAAGCAACACCATAGTGCACTCGCAGGCACACCGTTGGCCGCCTGGTTAATTGCGCGCGGCGTCGGGCGCATCATCGTGAGCGGTATCCGTACGGAGCAATGCTGCGAGACAACGACCCGTCACGCGTCGGACAGCGGCTTTGATGTCGACTTCGTCAGCGAAGCAACGTTGACGTTCGCGATGACGCACCCGCGTACTGGAAGGCAGTACACGCCCCAAGAGATAACGGAACGAACAGAGCTGGTGCTGGACGGTCGCTTTGCGAAAATCGTCACGGTTGCTGACGCGCTTGCGCGTGTTGGCGCTTGAAAGCGTCTTCCCGCATGCATCCTGAGCCCGCCGGTCATATTTGACGGCAGTTGTGCCCTAAACGCACGAGACATACCGCTCGTGCCGAGCGCGCGGAAGACATTGCAATGAACGGAACCATGACGACCGCAAGCATGCCCTTGAGGCCGGCGGAGGCGAATGCCGTGATACCGGTGTTGTTCGTCTTGTTGCCCAACGTGCTGATGCTCGACCTGGCCGGCCCTGCGGAGGTGCTGAGGCTCGCATCGCAACGTGATGCCGATGCAGGCGATGCGAGGAGGCGTTTCGAGCTCCGCTACGTCGGTCCGGTCGACCAGATTCAGACTTCAATCGGTCTGCCGCTCGCCGATATCCAGCCCTTGCCGAAAACGTTACCGTCCAATGCCGTCGTGGTAATTGTGGGCGTGAGTTCGTATATCGACGAAAACAGGCGTGCCGAATTCGATGCGGCATGCGACGCGGTGATTGCCTGGCTCGGTCGTGTCGCGGTACCGCTTACGAACCGCGTGATGTGTGTCTGCTCTGGGGCGTTGATTGCCGCGCGGGCAGGATTGCTCAACGGCCGACACGTCACCACGCACCATGCGCTATGTAACATGCTGCGGACCATCGCCCCCTGCGCGAAAGTGCTGGAAAACCGGCTCTACGTGACCGATGGGCTAATAAGCAGCAGTGCCGGCATCACCGCCGGCATCGACATGATGCTCCAGCTTCTGGCGGATCTCGATGGCCCGCGCGTTGCGTGCAGCGTGGCCCGGGACATGGTGGTATATATGCGCCGCAGCGGAAATGACCCGCAACTTTCACCGTGGCTCGCTGGCCGCAATCATTTGCATCCTGCATTGCATCGGGTCCAGGATGCGATTGTTGCCGACCCTGCGCGCGAATGGACCGCTGTGCAAATGGCGCGCATTGCTTGTAGCAGCACGCGGCACCTTGGGCGTCTCTTTCTTGAATATACCGGCGAGACGCCTGTCGACTACATTCATCGTCTGCGCATTGCCATCGCAAGGGACTTGGCCGCCCAATCATCGCTTGGCATGGAGGCCATTGCGGAGCGCGCCGGGTTCGGATCGTCGCGGCAAATGCGGCGGGTCTGGCAGAAATACGAACCCGTCGCCTTATCGAAGGGCCGTCGCGTTTTGAAGCGATAATGACGCAGACCTTGCCCATGGGCAGGCAAACCGCCCTTATCGGCGGCGGCTTGCATAGACGGCCTCAATGTTTGGGTCGTTAAGTGGATGTATTGCGCATCGCGACAGGTAATTTCAACACCCCGCTTGCAAGCAGCGTCCCGAAGATGACGACCGCACAACCGCTGATCATCGTCGTCGTGATGGTTTCGCCCAGAAAAAGGCTGGACCAAAAAATTCCGAAAATCGGGACCAAAAATGTGACGGATACAGCGCGAGCCGGACCCGCTTTTGCGATCAGGTGAAAATAAATGATATAGGCGATGCCGGTACATGCAATGCCCAGGACGATCACCGCTCCCCATGCAACAGGC
Source organism: uncultured Robbsia sp. (assembly GCA_963922375.1). Lineage (GTDB taxonomy): Bacteria > Pseudomonadota > Gammaproteobacteria > Burkholderiales > Burkholderiaceae > Robbsia. The sequence goes on along the minus strand of CAWUJR010000075.1, from coordinate 4,072 downwards.
GAGATGGGCGTTGCTGGCCAATAAGCGAAGGCAAACGGCAGTAGGACAAGCGCGGCGCCTATCATGCTGCCTGTTGCTAGCGCATAAGGATCAACGCCGGCTAAAAAACGCTTGGTGAAGTTGGCCGACACCCCATAGCAGAAAGTGGCGGAGAGAACCGCCAATGGCGCAAGTGCACTCGGCGTGAGTGCCTTCAGCCCCTGAAGATCTTTCCACACAAGAATAAGTACGCCAGTGAAGCCAACAAAGAGCCCCGCGATGCGAATGGGGCTCAACCGGTCACCGAGCCATAAAAAAGCGACAATCGCAGCCCACAGAGGCGTGGTCGCATTAATGACGGACGTGACTCCCGCTGACAAAGTGAGTTCGGCGTAGGCAAAAAAACAAAACGGCAATGCCTGATTCATGACGCCCACGACGAAGAGCGGCGTGAGCTTGCCCGACATCTTGTGAAAGCCACGTTTAAAGATTAGTACGACCGAGAGAAAGACAGCTGCGATCGTGATGCGTACCGCCATTAACGGAACGGGGCCGAATGCATGCGCACCTAGCCGTATGAAAAGGAATGATGCTCCCCAAAGTGCCGCAAGCAGCAGCAACAGCCCATAATTTCTTGCATTCATGACAACAGTCTCATTCTCGTAAGCAAGCAGAAGGCGGCGTTCGGCAACACCCTCTGAGCCGTCTAAGTATTTTGTCCGTTTCCGGCCCGACGCCCGTCGAAGCCCGACGGGTATTCTCGGCGATACCAATCGACGACCTCGTCGTGACTGAGGCCGAAGAACTCGCTGGCCCGGGGCACCAGTACGAAGCTGGACGCCAGCAGCGACGCCAACAGTCCGAACCCGACGTACACCTCGGATAACCGCCAGTGCAGCCGGGCCGCACCTGCTATAGCGGGGCCGAGGCATCCGGCAACTTGGGTGGTCGTTCCCGATACCGAGGCCATACGCACGCGAAACTCTTTCGGAATCGCCAACGTCCGATGCGTGGATCCGACAAGCGCCATCAGCGTGTTGGCGAAACCCGCCGCGCCGAACGCGAGGATGATGAGCAGAGGTTGGTGGGCGACACCGACGACCGACAAGATCAAGCCCTCGGAAACAGCGGCGCCGACGCGAATCCGGTATCGCCCGACATACCGTGTCAACCTATCTGCCATACCGAGACTGCCCAATAGCATGCCGACGGAAATGCTCGCTTCGCACGCTCCCAGCCATGCGCTGCTGAGTCCAAGCGAGTGGATCTTCAAAGGCACGAATAGCGTGAAGGCGGGGCCTACGAAAATCCAGACCAGGAAATTAACGATCGTCCAACCCCGTTCGACGGGAACGGTCCATTTTGCTCTCCATCCCGCCCGGAAGTCGCTCCACCAGCGATGAACCGCGTGTCGCGGTGCGCCCGCGTGCACGGTCAGCACCGGTTCCGTCACATCAGTGGGGCTCACCACTAGCCTGCGTAAAGCCACCGTGGTAATCGCCAAAAGAACACAATAAACCCAGAGCGTTGCCGCGATACTGCCGCTCGCCAGTATGCCGCCGCCGACGAGCGGTCCCATCAATCGACCCACCGAAGTCGCGCGCTTTCTGAGCGCGAGGTATTGCGGGACATGCGTAGCAGGGGCGAGTTCAGGCACGATCGTTTTCGATGCCCCAAGAACGAATGCGTTCGCCGGCACCGCGAGGAGTCCCGCGACGATCACCCATGTGAACTGATAGCCACTGAAGGTGGCCACTGTGGCGAGCGATCCGCCAATGCCAGCCAATCCCGCGACGCCGAGGATCATCTGCGTTCGCTTCGGATACCGCTCTCCGATCGGACCGAGAAGCGGTTGGGCGATAATCGTGGCGACCGCGACCACGATGCCGTATTCAAACAGGTCCTGTGCGCCGCCCTTTTCGGTTATCCACCAAGGGATGGCGATATATCCGATCATTTGCGCGAGCGTGTACAACACGTCGCTTAGCAGCAGGATGCGGCATGCGGGATCGGTCGCGGCCATCAAGCCGGCAAGACGGCGTTTCATTTTGCCTCCCGTTCCAATGTCCTTGCTTGTGCTGCCACGCTTGGCAGGTAACGGATGTCCTGGGCCGCGGCGAAAGGGCGAGCTAACGCGGCGAGCAGAAACAGGACGGACGCGTTACAAGCCATATTTCACGGGTTTCAGGGGGACCGAAAGGGTATTGGGCCAGATTTGAATGTTTTTCGCAATCTGGAATTCATTTTCAAAAGACGCGTCTAGCCACTTCGCAACGACTGCTTGCCTTCGGCGCGCCGGTCGCAGGCGCCCCCTGCCGAAGTTCCCAGCCTGCGGTCCGGTGACGCTGCATAATGCTGAGGAGATGGCAGGCACCGCCGCATTGCGAACCGACCGTGATCGATCCGACTCCTCTTTCTATCGAGCGTGCATCCCTATGAAAAAACTCATCAATCAGCCGTCGAACGTCGTCCGCGAGATGCTGGAAGGTATTGCGATAAAGACGCCCGAAACGGTTGTCCTCCCTGGCGAAACCGTGTTGACGCGGGCGGGACTGCCGGACGTATCGGCGCGAGCGGTGGCGGTTATCTCGGGCGGGGGCAGTGGGCATGAGCCTGCGCACGCGGGCTATGTCGGACGCGGCATGCTCAGCGCCGCGGTATGCGGTGAGGTATTTACTTCCCCGTCAACCGACGCCGTGCTCGCCGCCATCCGCGCCACCGCAGGGAGGCAAGGCGCATTGCTGATCGTCAAAAACTATACCGGCGATCGCCTGAATTTCGGATTGGCCGCGGAAATGGCCAGAGGCGAGGGGATCCCGGTCGAGGTCGTCACTGTCGTCGATGACGTATCGCTCCGAGCGCACACGCCGCGCAATCAAAGCCGAGGGCTGGCCGGAACGGTCCTCGTGCATAAAATCGCCGGCGCTGCGGCCGCACGTGGATGGCCGCTCGATAAGGTGGCATCAGCGGCGCGAGCCGCGGTCGATGCGCTTGGATCGATGGGCGTGGCCCTGGACGGTTGCACGTTGCCCGGCGCAGAGAAGGCCGGTTTCAAGCTAGGCACCGACGAAATCGAACTGGGTCTGGGTATCCACGGCGAAAAAGGCGTAGAACGTACTGCCCCAAAACCAGCGGACGAATTGACCCATATCTTGCTGGATAATATCGCGGGGCAACTTGAACTGAAGACGGGCGAGCGTGTGGCGCTTTTTGTGAACGGCTTGGGTGCGACCCCGGAAATGGAACTCGCGATCGTATTACGAGCAGCATTCCACGATCTGACCGCTCGGGGGCTGACGGTGGAACGGGCTTGGGCCGGCACCTTTCTTTCTGCACTCAATATGCCGGGTTGTTCGATCACCGTGCTGCGCGTGAACGATGAAAGATTGGCGCTGCTGGACGCCCAGACCGATGCCCTTGCCTGGCCGAGAGGCGGCGGGGTCAATCGGCACATCTGGCTGGAAGCGGATTCGCGTTCCGGTGCCGAACACATTGCCGAAAACAAGACGTCACACCATGCCGGACAAGCGGTTGCACGCGGCGGCGCCGAATCGAAGCAGCGTCCCCGCGATCCAATCGTTCTGGAATGGGGCACCCGATTGCAGCCGGCGCTGAAAGCCGTCGCAGATGCATTGATTGCTAATGAGGCCTACTTCACCGAGTTGGACAGCCAGGCAGGCGACGGCGACTTGGGGGCTAGCATGACGCGTGCAGCGGAAGCGTTACTGGCGATACCCACAGTCGAATTGACGAACCCAAATCAGGCGCTGGTCGCACTCGGCCATGCGCTGAGACGAGCGATCGCCGGCAGCTCCGGTCCATTCTATGCAACGGCGCTGCTCAGAGCCGCACGACATCTCCCGGAAGACCGGGAGCCGAGCGTCACTGAGTGGGCGACAGCGTTTCGGGCCGCCGCCAGTGCGATTGGCGAACTCGGGGGCGCGGTGGTGGGGGACCGGACGATGTTGGACGCACTCGTGCCAGCGAGCGACGTTTTCGAACAGAAAGTGAGTGAGGGCGAAGCGCCGGCTCAGGCTTGGGCTCACGCGCTGAGCGCGGCGGATAAAGGTGCGCACGACACGGCCGCCATGAC
>CAWUJR010000074.1:0-11900 GCA_963922375.1 uncultured Robbsia sp. | reverse complement strand
GTGGCAGCCACGCGCGCCGCGCCCGTGCGCCGGTGATGACATGCCGGCGGGCGATTGATGCTTGGCACTGCGTGCGGCATGCAGTGCGTTTCTTATAGACCTTTGGTAAAGAATTTATGAAGCAGCTTGAACTGGGACCTTACTCGCGCGCGCAGGGCACGGTGGTGTTGCCGGGATCGAAAAGCATATCGAACCGGGTCCTCTTAATGGCCGCGCTGGCCGATGGTGAGACGCACCTGGACAATCTGCTCGATTCCGATGACACGCGTGTGATGCTGGACGCGTTGCGTTTGCTGGGGATCGATTGGGCGCACAGCGGCAAGCAGTACCGCGTGCGCGGCGCGAATGGCGCGTTCCCGGTACGCGAAGCCGATCTGTTCGTCGGCAATGCCGGTACCGCCGTGCGACCGTTGACAGCCGCGCTCGCATTGAACGAAGGGCATTATCGCGTCAGCGGCGTGAAACGGATGCACGAACGCCCGATCGGCGATCTCGTCGATGGACTGGTTGCGGTGGGCGCGCGCATCGACTATGTGGGCAATCCCGGCTTTCCGCCGCTGCAGATCCACCCGGGCGACCTGGCAGGCGCCGGTGTCGATCGTCCGATCCGGGTGCGCGGTGATGTGTCCAGCCAGTTTCTCAGCGCATTGTTGCTATCGTTGCCGCGACTGTCGCAGTCGGGCCGCGCGAGCGTCGAGGTCGAAGGGGAACTGATCTCTAAGCCGTATGTCGATATCACCACGGGCTTGATGGCGCGCTTCGGCGTCGACGTCGAGCGCGACGGCTGGACGCGGTTCAGCGTTCCTGCCGGCAGCCGCTACCGCTCGCCGGGAACGCTTGTCGTCGAAGGCGATGCCTCGTCGGCATCCTATTTTCTGGCCGCCGGCGCGTTGGGCGGTGGCCCGGTCCGCGTCGAAGGGGTGGGCAGCCGTAGCATTCAAGGCGATGTTCGTTTTGCCGATGCGTTGAATCAAATGGGTGCGAACGTGATGATGGGCGAGCACTGGATCGAGGTGCGCGGCGTGGATTCCGACGACGGCAAGCTGCGCCCGATCGACATGGACTTCAACCTGATTCCCGATGCCGCGATGACCATTGCGGTGGCGGCACTGCATGCGTCGGGTCCGTCGACGCTGCGCAATATCGGCAGTTGGCGCGTGAAAGAAACCGATCGCATCTTTGCGATGGCGACCGAGCTGCGCAAGCTCGGCGCGGAGGTTCACGAAGGGCCGGATTGGCTGACGGTCGTGCCGCCGGCTGCGCTGCAGCGCGGTGCGAAGATCGATACCTATGACGATCACCGTATGGCCATGTGTTTTTCGCTGGTAAGCCTGTTAGGCGTCGATGTCACGATCAACGATCCCGATTGTGTGGCGAAGACATTCCCCGATTACTTTGACCGATTTGCCCAGGTGGTACGCCGATGAACCAGTTCACATCCTTCGACACGCTTTGCGCGGTAGCGCCCGACGCGCCGTTGAGCGCTGAAGCCGCGGGTACGCCATTCGCGCCCGCGACGCCTGGTACGCCCCCGGCCCGCGGCTCCGGTTTTGTCAATGCGCGTGAAGCGTTGCCTCCGGTGATCACGATCGATGGCCCGACCGCCTCCGGCAAAGGGACGGTAGCCGCACGGGTGGCTGCGATCCTCGGCTTCCATTTGCTGGACAGCGGCGCGCTCTACCGATTGACCGCGCTGGTCAGTGCAGAGCGGGACGTCGCCGTCGACGATCGCGACGCCTTGGCGCATATCGCCGCCACGCTGGATATTCGCTTCACGGACAGTGAAATTGTGTTGGCTGGACGCGACGTTTCTCGTGAGATCCGCGCAGAGGCGATTGGGGTGCGCGCATCGTCGATCGCGGTGCACGAGCGAGTGCGCGAGGCACTGATTGCGCGTCAGCGTGCGTTTCGCACCGCGCCGGGACTGGTTGCCGACGGTCGGGACATGGGCACGGTGATTTTCCCGGATGCCGGTCTGAAGGTGTTTTTGACCGCCAGTGCGGAGGCACGCGCGGAGCGTCGCTATAAGCAATTGAACGAAAAAGGTTTTTCTGCTAATATAGATGATCTGCTAAAAGATTTGCGTGAACGCGATGCGCGGGATACCCAGCGTACCGCGGCCCCGTTGAAACCGGCGGCAGATGCGATGCTGTTGGATACCTCCGAGATGTCGGTCGACGCTGCTGTCGACAGCGTGATCGGGTGGTACCAGCTGCGGGTGTAGTGGTTTTATCCAGGTGTAAAGTGATGTGCATGGGCGCATCATCTGAGGCCGGCTGTTCCGGCCACGTTTTCAACCTATAACCCCCCGCGTTTCGATGCTGCGGTGCGGTCAGCAGGTCGATAGCGGCGAGTGGCATGACGGTGCATCCTGCATCGCCGCCGATTTGCCGATATCGCGGCACTGATGCATAGCGAGACGCAGATTCCAATTTTTATGTCCGACCTCCAAACCGCAACCCCCAACACCGAATCTTTTGCCGCGATGTTCGAAGAGTCTTTGACTCATCAAGACATGCGTGCTGGCGAAGTGATCTCGGCTGAAGTCGTCCGTATCGATCACAACTTCGTAGTGGTCAATGCAGGCCTGAAGTCCGAAGCCTACATTCCTATCGAAGAATTCCACAATGACGCTGGCGAAGTTGAAGTGCAACCGGGCGATTTCGTCTCGGTCGCGATCGACGCGCTGGAAAACGGCTATGGCGACACGATTCTGTCGCGCGACAAGGCCAAGCGTCTCGCTTCGTGGCTGCAGTTGGAAAAGGCGCTGGATAACAACGAGCTTGTTACCGGCACGATCACCGGCAAGGTGAAGGGTGGTATGACGGTCATGATCAACGGTATCCGCGCATTCCTGCCGGGTTCGTTGGTCGATGTGCGTCCGGTCAAGGACACCACGTCGTACGAAGGCAAGACGCTCGAATTCCGCGTGATCAAGCTGGATCGCAAGCGCAATAACGTCGTCGTGTCCCGCCGTGCGGTGGTTGAAGCGACCCAAGGCGAAGAGCGCGCGAAGCTGCTGCAAACGCTGAAGGAAGACGCGATTGTCGACGGTATCGTCAAGAACATCACCGACTACGGCGCATTCGTGGACCTGGGCGGTATCGACGGTTTGCTGCACATCACCGACATCGCATGGCGTCGTGTGCGTCACCCGAGCGAAGTGCTGTCCGTTGGCCAGGAAGTGCGTGCGAAGGTCCTGAAGTTCGACCAAGAAAAGAATCGCGTCTCGCTGGGCATGAAGCAACTGGGCGACGATCCGTGGGAAGGCATTTCCCGCCGTTATCCGGCCAACACGCGCCTGTTCGGCAAGGTCACGAACATCACCGAATACGGTGCATTCGTCGAGATCGAGTCGGGCATCGAAGGCCTGGTTCACGTGTCCGAAATGGACTGGACCAACAAGAACGTTGCGCCGAACAAGGTCGTTCAGCTGGGTGATGAAGTCGAAGTCATGGTCCTCGAGATCGACGAAGACCGTCGCCGTATCAGCCTGGGTATGAAGCAGTGCAAGCCGAATCCTTGGGACGACTTCAGCCGTAACTACAAGAAGGGCGACCGTTTGCATGGCGCGATCAAGTCCATCACGGACTTCGGCGTGTTCATCGGTTTGCCGGGCGGCATCGACGGCCTGGTCCATCTGTCGGACCTGTCGTGGAACGAAACCGGCGAAGAAGCCGTGCGCAAGTACAAGAAGGGCGACGAAGTCGACGCACTGGTACTGGGCATCGACGTCGACAAGGAACGCATTTCGCTGGGTATCAAGCAGATGGAAGGCGACCCGTTCAGCAACTTCGTTGCAATGAACGACAAGGGCTCGCTGGTTCAAGGCACCGTGAAGACGATCGACGCGAAGGGCGCTGTCATCGATCTGGGCAACGACATCGAGGGTTACCTCCGTGCGTCGGAAATCGCCCAAGATCGCGTGGAAGATGCGCGCAACGTGCTGAAGGAAGGCGAAGCCGTGACTGCGATCATCATCAACGTCGACCGCAAGTCGCGCGGCATCAACCTGTCGATCAAGGCCAAGGACTCGGCTGACCAGCAAGAAGCGGTCAAGAGCTTCCAGGCTGACAGCTCGGCAGCCGGCACGACCAACCTTGGCGCGCTGTTGAAGGCCAAGATGGAAGGCCAGGGCTAAGCCCTGTCGGGGTTTGACGCATGACGAGATCGGAGTTGGTGATCCAGTTGGCCGCGCGTTTTCCGCAGCTTGTGGTAAAAGATGCGGACTTCGCGGTCAAGACGATGCTCGATGCGATGTCGGAGGCTTTGGCCAACGGGCATCGTATCGAAATCCGCGGCTTCGGCAGTTTTGCATTGAACCGTCGGCCGTCGCGCGAAGGCCGTAACCCGAAGTCCGGGGAGAAAGTGCTGGTGCCGGAGAAATTCGTGCCGCACTTCAAACCGGGCAAAGAGTTGCGCGAGCGTGTCGACCGTCGTGTGGGCGAGCCGCTGCTGGCGAAAGCGTCCGACGACGAGGCCTGAGCAGGCCGCACCTGTCAAGGCATCGCAGCGGCGTCATCGTGCGCCGCCTTGCCGCAAAAAAAGCACCTTCGGGTGCTTTTTTTATTGTTGATTCATGGCTTTGTCGATCTATTTCGACGTCATCGGGCGCTGAGCGGGCGACGCTGTCGGTCGCATCCTTTACAATACGCGCTTGACTTTCCAAGGCTCGATCCAATGAAGTTCATTGTCTGGTTGATACGCGTATTGATCTTCGTCGTGTTCCTGGTACTGGCGCTGGCCAATCTGCAGGACGGTTCGTTGAACCTGCTTGCCGGCTATACCTGGACTGCGCCCATGATTCTGATCGGTCTGGCTTTCTTCGTCATCGGCGCGTTAGCCGGATTGTTGGCGGCGTTGCCGGGCTGGTGGCGGCGCGGTCGCGAAATCTCGCGTTTGCGACGTGAACTGAAGGTGCTGCGAGAAGGTCAACCGGCGCGCACCGATCTGCCGCCGCCTTTTCCGCCCATCATGTAATAAAGGCAGCACACGCGCATGGATCTCGATTACTGGTGGTTGCTGGTCATTCCCGTTGTCTTTGGACTCGGTTGGATGGCCGCACGCTTTGACCTGAAGCATCTGTTGTCCGACGCGGCGAATCTGCCGCGTTCCTATTTCAAGGGACTGAATTTTCTGCTCAACGAGCAGCCGGACAAGGCCATCGATGCGTTCATCGAGGTCGTCAAGCTCGATCCGGAAACCACCGAACTCCATTTCGCGCTGGGCAGCCTGTTCCGTCGACGTGGCGAGACCGAGCGCGCGATCCGCGTGCATCAGAATCTATTGAATCGCGCCGATCTGCCGGTGGCAGAACGTGACCACGCCATGTATGAGTTGGGTCAGGACTTCCTGAAGGCCGGTTTGCTCGACCGCGCCGAGCAGACTTTCACATCGATTGAGGCAGGGCTGTATCAAACCGAGGCGGAACGCTCGCTGTTGACCATTTTCCAGACCGAAAAGGATTGGAATCGCTCGATCAAGACGGCACTGACGCTCGAAGCGGCCGGTTCGCCCTCGCTGCGCAAGGAGATCTCGCAGTTTCATTGCGAGCTTGCCGCCGAGGCATTGCATCGTGGCGATGCGGCGGGTGCGCGTGCGGAACTGGCCGAAGCATTGAAGACGCATTCGGCAAATGTGCGCGCGACGATCCTGCTGGGCGAGGTGGAGGCGTCTGCCGGCAATCATCAGCGTGCATTGGAATATTACACGCGCGTCGAAAAGCAGAATCCGGTCTATTTGCCCTTGGTAGCGGAGCCGATTATGAAGGCGTATACCGCGCTTGGCGAACCTGCGCGGGGGGCGGCGTTGCTGGTCGATTATCTGGAACGCCATCCATCGATCGATCTGCTGGATCTGGCCTACAAGCATCTATTGGCCGCCGAAGGCATCGAGGCGGCCCATGCGGTTGCGGTGAAGCAGATGCGCATTGCGCCCAGCGCGTCGGCGACGTTGTTGTTGCTCGACGCGCAAATCGCCCAGGCGGCGGTCAGCGAATCCCCGAGACGGGAAGAGCTGGAATTAATGCGTAATCTGATTCGGCAGCGCACGCGCAACCTCCCGCGCTACACTTGCCACAATTGCGGTTTTCGCGCGCGGTTGTTCTATTGGCAATGCCCCGGTTGCGGGCATTGGGAAAGTTACGCGCCACGCCGCACCGAGACATTGGGCAGTGCCAGCTAGTCGCTTCGTCGCGACGGTAAGGCTGCCCCCAGAAGGGCTTATTTGATGACATCCGCTTCTCCCTCCGCTTCGTCCCCAACCGCGTCCCCGGCGTCTTCTTCTCCGGCGTCATCGACGCCAGATGCGGCAGCGTCCGTCGCGCTCAGTAAAGCCCTGCTGGCCCAATCGAAGGTGCTCGTGGTCGGCGACGTGATGCTCGACCGCTACTGGTTTGGCGACGTCAATCGCATCTCTCCCGAGGCGCCGGTGCCGGTCGTGCTCGCACAACGCAGCGAGGAGCGGCTCGGCGGTGCCGCAAATGTCGCCCGTAACGTGGCGGCGTTGGGTGCCGAAGGATCGCTATTGTGCGTAGTGGGGAATGACGAACCCGGCGAGCGCATTGTGACCTTGCTCGAAGAAAGCAAGGTGATCGCGCATCTGGAACGGGACGCGTCGTTGTCGACCACGATCAAATTGCGCGTACTCGCACGCCAACAGCAATTGCTGCGGATCGATTTCGAAAGCAGCCCGACGCATGAAGTATTGCTGGCCTGTCTGGGGCGCTTTGCTGAGCTGCTGCCAAAGACCGATGTGGTGTTGCTCTCCGATTACGCGAAAGGCGGCCTCACGCATGTCGGCAAGATGATCGAAGCTGCCCGCGCCGCCGGCAAGGCTGTGCTGGTCGATCCGAAGGGCAGCGATTGGTCGCGTTACCGCGGCGCCACGTTGCTGACACCGAACCGGGCCGAGTTGCAGCAGGTGATCGGCGGTTGGTCTTCGGAGGAAGAATTGCAATCGAAGGTGGACGCACTGCGCGCATCGTTGGCGTTGGATGCGTTGCTGCTGACGCGCTCTGAAGACGGTATGACATTGTTCACCGAAGACGAGACCACGTCGGTGCCGGCGCAGGCACGCGAAGTGTATGATGTTTCCGGAGCCGGAGACACGGTGATTGCCACGTTGGCGGTGATGCTGGGCGCGGGCCTGCCGATGCCCGATGCGGTGCGTCTGGCGAACCAGGCGGGCGGCATCGTCGTCGGCAAGCTGGGCACCGCCACCGTCGAATTCGATGAACTGTTCGGCGCCTGAAGGCGTTCGCCTACCCACTCACGTTTGTTTCGGCTGCGGCGCGAACTGCGAACTGCGAACTGCGACTTGCAACTCGCGACTAGCGACTAGCGACCCGCGGCCTCCGATACGAAGACTTTATCCATGACCATCATCGTCACCGGCGCGGCCGGTTTTATCGGCAGCAATATCGTCAAAGCGCTCAATCTTCGCGGCGAACGCGACATTGTCGCCGTCGACAATTTGAGCCGCGCGGACAAGTTCCACAATCTGGTGGATTGCGAGATCAGCGACTATCTGGACAAGCGCGACTTTGTCGAGCGTTTCGCTGCGGGTGCGTTCGGCAAGGTGCGTGCCGTGTTCCACGAGGGCGCCTGCTCCGACACGATGGAAACCGACGGCCGCTACATGATGGAGAACAACTTCCGGTATTCGCGAACGATTCTGGATAGTTGCCTCGCGCAAGGTGTGGCGTTTCTGTATGCCTCGTCGGCGGCCGTGTATGGCGGCTCGGACGTCTTCGTGGAGTCGCGCGAGTACGAGCGGCCGTTGAATGTTTACGGATACTCGAAATTTCTGTTCGATCAGATCGTTCGCGAGCGCCTGCCGCAAGCGAAAAGTCAGATTGCGGGTTTTCGCTATTTCAACGTCTATGGCCCGCGCGAAGCGCATAAAGGCCGGATGGCATCGGTCGCCTTCCATAACTTCAACGAGTTCCGCACCACCGGCTCGGTCCGATTGTTCGGCGAGTACAACGGCTATCCTGCCGGTGAACAGACACGCGATTTCGTCTCGGTCGAAGACGTCGCGAAAGTGAATCTGTTCTTCTTCGATCATCCGGACCAGTCGGGCATTTTCAACCTCGGCTCGGGCCGGGCGCAGCCCTTCAACGACATCGCGCGGACGGTCGTCAATACCTTGCGCGGGGAGCAGGGCGAAGCGCCGCTCAGTCTCGACGAAATGGTCAGCGCCGGTTTGCTCGAATACATTCCGTTCCCGGATGCACTGCGCGGCAAATATCAATGCTTCACGCAAGCCGACATCAGTGCACTGCGCGCGGCAGGGTACGACGCGCCGTTCCTGAGCGTGGAAGAAGGCGTGTCGCGCTATTTGACGACGTGGCTGATGAAGTAAGGAAAGCCCCTCGCGTATTAGGCCGACCGGCCTATGTCTTCAGGCTGACTGGAGCGCCATGCGCGCACTCCCTAAACTGACATCACTCGATCGCGTTCGTCGACGCGGTGAGTCCGGTGTTTCTTTTCTTTAGGGAGAAGTCCATGTTAAAAAATCTGCTGACCGCGGCGGTGCTTTGTTTCTCCGCAATTTCCGCCGCTTACGCCGCCAACGTGAACTCCGCGAGCCGCGACGGCTTGCAGGCGGTCAAGGGCATCGGTCCGGCAAAGGCCGATGCGATCATCCTCGAACGCGAGAAGAACGGTCCTTTCACCGGCCCGGAGAATCTGGCGAACCGCGTGAAAGGGATCGGCGAGAAATCGGTGAAGACGCTGGTCGAAGGCGGTTTGACCTTCGGTGATCGCTTGTAACGCGCGCTGCGATGCCGGCACGACGGTGTTTGCGCGCGCCATCGTGCCGGCAACGATCGGCTACAATCACCGCTTGGAGTTTTCCGGGATTGCAGCCGACCATGAAATATAAAACCATTGAAGACACGATCGGCAATACGCCCCTCGTGCAGCTCGTGCGCTTGATCGACGACGATATTCGTGCGCGCAACAACGTTGTGCTCGCGAAGCTGGAAGGCAACAACCCGGCCGGATCGGTGAAGGACCGTCCGGCGTTATCGATGATCAAGAAGGCAGAGGCGCGCGGACGCATCAAACCGGGCGACAAGCTGATCGAAGCGACCAGTGGCAATACCGGCATTGCATTGGCAATGGCAGCGGCCTTGCTGGGCTACAAGATGGTATTGATCATGCCGGAGGACTTGTCGATCGAACGGCGACAAAGCATGGCTGCGTATGGCGCTGAGATCGTATTGACGCCGGTAAAGGGCGGAATGGAATACGCGCGCGACCTCGCCGACAAAATGCAACGAGACGGTGCGGGGGTGATCCTCGATCAATTCGGCAATCCGGACAACCCGGTCGCGCATTACGAAGGAACCGGTCCCGAAATCTGGCGCGACACCGAGGGCCAGATCACGCATTTCGTCTCGTCGATGGGCACGACTGGCACGATCATGGGCACGTCGCTGTATTTGAAAGAACAGAATCCGGCGATTCAGATCGTCGGTGCGCAACCGGCCGAGGGTGCCCGCATTCCGGGTATTCGAGCCTGGCCGGAGGCCTATCTGCCGAAGATTTATGACAAGCGTCGAGTCGATCGGATCGAGGCGGTATCACAGGGCGATGCGGAGTCGATGACGCGGAAGCTGGCGTCGGTAGAGGGGATATTTGCTGGCATTTCGTCAGGCGGCGCGGCAGAGATTGCGCTGCGCATTGCCCACGAAGTCGAGAACGCCACGATCGTCTTTATCGTCTGCGACCGCGGCGATCGTTATCTGTCGACGGGCGTCTTTCCTGCGTGACGACGTGAAGACGTGAGGTGGCGCGCATGCGCCGAACGAGGCGCATGCCGCTGGGAATGACGGACATGCGCACGGTGTTTCTCAGCGATGATGATCGACGGTCATCGACGGCTATGAACGATCATCGACTGCAACGAACGGTTATTGGCCGCTGGCGGACCAGCTTGATCGTTGATTGACCGTTGCGTTGCTGCTTGCACTGATCGTGCTGCTGTCGATCGACGTCACGGAGCCTGATGGCACGGTGACGTGCGATCCCGTCGTCTGCGTTGTCCGCGCTGTCTGCGATCCGGGCGACGCGTTGTCTTCGCTCGCGTTGTATCCGCTGTTCACGGCGGTGGTCGCGTTGCCACCGTGACTGCCCTGACGACCTTGAGTGGCATCGGCGGTGTTACCCGGCGCACCCATGATGTCAGCGCCGTTCCCGCCCGTGCTGCCGAGGCTCGGCGGCGGCAAGCCGCCACTGGCTTGTAGCTTCGACTTGATCGCTTGCGCGAGCTGATAGACGGTGGTCGCGTAGAAGAAGCTGCGGTTATAGCGCGTGATCGCATAGAAATTCTGCAGACCCAGTGCGTATTGCGTCGGTTGACCCGGGGTCGGCAGATCCACCACGGTCACCGGCGTACCCAATTCGCTGTCCGTGTTCAGACCGGGTTCGTTCAGCACCATGCCGGCTTTCAGCAATTGATTCAGTGCCCAATGCGGTTCGGGCTTGCCATCGGCAGCGGCTTGGGCGATGCCCAGGCTGCCAGCATCCGGGCCAATCTGCCACATCACCGGTCGGCCGGCTTCCCAGCCGCTTTGCTTCAGAAAGTTGGCGACACTGCCAATCGCATCGGCGGGGCTATTGCGCAAGTCGATTTGCTGCGATCCATCGAAATCGACCGCGTATTGCAGAATGCTCGACGGCATGAACTGCGCGATGCCGATTGCACCGGCGTACGAGCCCTGCACAGACGCCGGGTCGATATTCGACGTATGGGTCCAAACCAGGAAGTCTTCCAGATTTTTGCGGAACAGTTGCTCGCGTGCATCGCGGTTCGGCGTGTCCGGATAGTCGAACGCCAGCGTGGTCAACGCGTCGAGCACGCGGAAGTTGCCGGTGTACTTTCCGTATAAGGTCTCCACGCCGATGATCGCGACGACGATCTCGGGCGGTACACCATAAGTCTGCGATGCGCGGTCGAGCCACTGTTGATTCGCACGCCAGAACTTGACGCCGCCATTCACGCGAATCGGCTCAATGAAACGATTTTGATACGACTGCCAGTTCTTGACGGACGGATTCGGCGACGGCGTGACCAGCTTGACGGCTGTCGCCGAATAGCTGACCTGGTTGAAGATCGCGTGCAACGTGTCGCTGTTGAAGTCATAGCGTGCAACCAGATCGTCGATGAAACTGTTGACGGCCGGGTTGTTCGCATAGCGCTGCGGGACGATTTCTTCTTCGAACACCTGCCCGTGCGACGGCGTTTCCGGCGCGCCTTGCGCGTGCACGATCGGCGTTATCATCAGGCACGAGACGCTCAGCGCGAGCGCTGCAGGAAGGCGCGTGCGCCGAACCTTACGCGTCGATGAAGCAGGCGACGGCGATGCTGAGGTGAACGCAGAGAGCGGACCGGCTTCAACGGAAGCGGCGCGGAGGAGGGCGGAGATCGGGCGGACCGCAGCGCGTGCTCGAGCCCGAAACGCCTGGTAACGCGTCAAGGTCATGGTCATTTATCGATGCAGTATTGTGTGGCAGTATAACTTACGCCGTCGTCAGATCCTTGATGACGCTTCGCCGGCCCGCCTCCTGCCACGCTGAGCGATCCAGCGCATCCCGACTGCTTTGCTATGGCCACTGGTTTTTATTCTCATCCGGACTGTCTGCTGCACGATGCCGGCGAAGGACATCCTGAGTGCGGTGCACGGCTGCAGGCGATCGACGATTACTTGATCACGAGTCGCATCGATGTCGCGCTGCAACCGGAGCACGCGCCTTTGGCGGACGATGCGGCATTGCTGCGCGCGCATTCACCGGCGCATCTGGCGCAGATTCGCGCGGCGATCCCGTCCTCCGGATGCGCGCAGATCGACGATGATACATTCGTCAGTGCGGCATCATGGCGCGCCGCGCAGC
>CAWUJR010000073.1:0-12068 GCA_963922375.1 uncultured Robbsia sp. | reverse complement strand
CTGTTCATCCGCGGTCAAGATATAATCACGGTGGTCGGGCGTACCCGCGATCACGCGGGTTAAGCACGAGCCGCAAACGCCTTGCTCGCAGGACATGGGCACGATGACACCTGCCTCTAATAGTGCGGCGCAGACACTTCGATCCGCAGCAATAGCGATACGGCGGCCGCTCCTCGCCAACTCAACTTCAAATGCCGTATCCACCCGCGACAGCAAGTCGGCGTCCGCGGACGTGGAAGAAGGCGCGGCGAAACGCTCGCAATGCAGATTCGAATCCGGCCAGCCCATTGTGCGTGCCGTATCCAGCACGGCGTCGATCATTTGGAAAGGGCCGCAAACATAGAGATGTGTACCGTTCTTGTACGGCCCGACGATCGGACAAAAATCTTCGCAGCGCCCTATATGCCGAGTCACACAGCCGCTCCACGGCGTCTCTGCGAGTTGTTCTTTGAAAGCCTGTTTTTCCGGAGACGATGCGAAATAATGCAATTGAAATGGACAACTCGACTGATACAAGCTCCATGCCATTGCCAGCAGCGGCGTGATGCCGATGCCACCACCGATCAACATAGCGCGTCCCACGCCGACGCTATTACCAGCGTTTTGTTGAAGGGCGAAGTGATTGCGCGGCAAGCTGGTAATGAGTATGTCCCCGACCTTTGTGTTGTCGAACAGATAACGGGACCCGCCTCGGCCGGACGGCTCAAATTGAACGGCAATCGAATAGCGGAACGGATCACTCGGATCGCTGCACAGTGAGTAATGACGCGCTAGTCCATTACAGTCGACTTCGAGATGGGCGCCTGCCGTAAACTCAGGTAAAGGCATACCATCCTCCGCTTGCAGTTCAAAAACGACAATGTTCTCTGCCGTCAACGTACGAGACGTCACCCGCAAGCGTAGTGACGGATCTGCCGGGCTAGCGTGAGCGCGAATACTATTCATGCCGTCTCTGATATATGGACTTTCTTGGACCGGGTTACGCCACACCTGTCAGTGGTTGGCCGGTAGGCGTGGCGATGGGTTGCAGCGTGTTTCCCAACACGAAACTCAGCATGCTTAACGAGCCATACTCTAGGTAGTTCGTCGCCAGTTGCAATGCATCGTCATCTTCGCGTGCGCCAAGCGCATAAAGAAAAGGCCAGTAATGATCTGGACTGGGCACGGAGAGGGACGCGGCACGGCCTACACTTTCGTAATCGATAACGTTCTCAGGGGTATTTTCAACGATCGCCTTTAACACATAGTCGTGAAATTGTTGCGCCCAATCGAACCCGCCGTCGGGGGTATTCCAGTTCATGCGCGATAAGTTATGAACAATATTGCCGCTCGCAATAATCAACACGCCTTCCTCCCGCAATGGGCGGAGCGCCTGTCCGACCTCGTAGTGAAAACGTGCGTCGCCAGCGCTATCCATGCTCAGCTGGATGACGGGGATGTCCGCATCAGGAAAAGCTTTGACCAACACCGACCACGCTCCGTGATCAAGCCCCCAATTCAGATCGAGTTTGACGGGCAATGGTGCAAGAAGCGAAGCAACCCTGGCCGCTAATGTGGGATCGCCCGGCGCAGGATATCGTTGATCGAAAAGAGCCTGCGGAAACGCCCCAAAGTCATGAATGGTATGCGGTGACGGCGTTGCCGCCACAGCGATGCCGCGCGTCAACCAATGCGCTGAGATCATCAGGATCGCACGCGGTCTCGGGACTGACTGGCCGATGCGCGTCCATGCAAGGGTTGACCGGTTCGTTTCAATCGCGTTCATCGGACTGCCATGTCCGAAAAAAACGACTGGCATTCGGAAGCTGGGGGAGGAGGACATATCAGTTGGCAATGGGAGTAATTTGGGGTGCTGCAGCAATCAGACTCTGCGTGTAAGGGTGCATGGGATTAGTGAGGACAGCCTCAGTCGGACCACTTTCCACCACCACGCCGTTTTGTATCACGATCACACGAGTGCAAAGGTAACGGACAACGGCGAGATCGTGCGAAATGAGCATCAAGGCTATTTTGTGGGACGCGCGCAGGGCAAGTAGCAACTCCATGATTTGGGCCTGTACCGAGACATCCAGCCCTGAGACGATTTCATCGGCGACCAGCAAACGCGGGACCTCGCATATTGCGCGGGCGATATTCACGCGCTGGCGTTGCCCTCCGGATAACTGCGACGGAAAGCGCGATCCCATCATCGGGGCAAGTCCCACCTCCTGTAACAAGTTCAGCGCGCGGCGTGACCGGTCACTATGTAGGTTTGCACGGCTTTCCATCGACTGAGTGACGATGTTGCTCACTTTACGTCGTGGATTAAGGGCGGACCGTGCATCCTGGAAGATCATCTGGATTGCATCCACGCGCTTACGCCAGTCAGCGCGCCCCGGTCCCAACGCCTCCCCGTCCAACAGAATTTCACCCTCAGTCGGAGCATCCAATCCCATCACCAGACGGCCCAAGGTGCTCTTGCCGCTGCCGCTCTCGCCTACCACACCCAGAAACTCGCCAGGGGCGATGGCGAGATCGATGCGTTCCAACGCTGTGTGGACCGTTTTGACACGGCCAAAACCGGCTTCTGAAACATAGCGTTTTGCAACTCCACGCAATTGCAGGAATGGCGCTTCGCTCATCGGCGGGAGTTCGGGAAGTAACGAACGCGTGAGTGGCACTTCGGCTTCATCGCGGTGTGCCAGTACGCATCGTACTGCGCCTGTCGCCGCCCGATAGGGGTCTCGCCGGCCAACTGGTACGAGAGGTACAAGCCGACGCGAGCAGTCTGCATGAACATGGGCACATCGGGTAACGAACCGGCAGCCCTGGAGGCCGCTAAACGCTTCAAACCCCGGCATATGACCTGCCAGCGGCACCACCCGCAGACGCGGACCGAACAAAGGCGGGTTAGCCATCAATAAAGCTCGTGTGTACGGGTGCGCAGGCGCATTCACCACACGGCGGGTCGGGCCGATTTCGACCACATCGCCTGCGTAAAGTACGGCGACCTCATCGCATGCGTGCAAAGCCAGTCCTAGATCGTGCGTGACGAAGATGACGCTGGTGACACGTTTCGCTTGCATTTTTCGCATCAACTCGACAATATGCCGCTGCGTAGTCACGTCCAAAGCAGTGGTGGCCTCATCTGAGATGACCAGGTCCGGATCGCTCGCAAACGCCAACGCGATCATCACGCGCTGACATTGACCGCCAGACAACTGAAATGGAAATCGCTCAAGCAGTCTCGCGGGTTCCGGCAACAGCACCTCCTTGAGCGCTTCAATAGTTTTCGCCTGCCGTTGCGATGCTGGCACACCGAATCGAGCCAAATGCAGCGCGAATTGGCGCCCTATGGACAACGTTGGATCCAACGCGCTCATCGGTTCCTGCGGGATGAACGCGATGCGACGCGTCAAAAGCTCCCGATGCGCGGCAGCCGTCATCTGCAAAAGGTCCTCGCCCGCAAACTCAAGACGGCGAGCGTCCGTCGAAAACCCAGCGGGTAAGTTGCGCGCCAACACGCGTCCCAGCATGCTCTTTCCGGCTCCGGACTCACCGACCAGGCCCAGGGTCGTTCCGCGGGCCAAGGTCAGCGAGATATCGCGCAGCAACGCGACGCCGTGACGACTGACATTGAGGTTTTCAATACGTAGCATGGGTGCTGATGAATCGACCGCCGCGCGGTTTGCCCCGCCTGCCATTTCCTCGTCGAAGCATTGCATGTTCATGGCTTAAGTTCCGGCCGTTCCAATAATCGACTATCGGTGGTGCGTCGCAGGCCTTCACCCAACAATGTTGTAGCAAGAACAGTGAGCACCGTGCACATCACCGGCAGAATGAGGCCCCACGGCACTGAGAAAACATTGGCCAAGCCGTCGGAAATCATCCCCCCCCACGTGGGGACAGAGGCCTGTGCAGATAAGCCGACGAACGACAAACTGCATTCCGCCACGACGGCAATGCCAACCTCCAGACTCATCAGTGTGATCAACATTGGTAAGATGCCGGGCACCACGTCCGACAAGATCGTGCGCAAAGAGCCTGATCCTGCTATGCGTGCCGCAGCGATATAGTCGCGCCGGCGGATAACCAGTACCTCTGCACGGAGTACGCGGCAGAAACGCGTCCAGTCCACAAAGATCAACGCGATAATGACATTGGTGACGCTTGGGGAGAGTGCAGCGATCAGTACCAGTGCCAGTACCACCGCAGGAAAGGACATCCAGATTTCGACGACGCGTAATATGACCCAATCGGTTTTACCACCGCACCAGCCAGCTGTCACGGCAAGCACACCGCCGATCAGCGCGGCCCCGATGGGCGCAACCAAGCCAACATAAACGGCCACGCGCGCGCCGTAAATGGCCATGCTGAGCAGATCGCGCCCTAACGAGTCGGTTCCGAATAGGTGAGCAGCGTTTCCACCATTGACCCATACGGGCGGAAGCAATGCGTTCATCAGGTCTTGATTCGACGGCGCATAGGGCGCAGTCCACGGCGCTGAGATTGCCAGAACGATCAAGACGCTCAATAAGGCCGCACCTACCAATACCCGAGGCTCGCGTAACACGCGTCGCCACATTGCACGGGATGCGCCTTTACTTGCGTGACCTTGCGATGGATCCATGTCATTCGTGCCGTCCGGGGCGGCAGCAGGAACTGTCGCGGGCAATGGCGAAGATGCCGGGGTCTGGGCGCTCATTGGAACCTCAAGCGGGGATTGAAAATGACTTCAAGCGCATCGGTCAGGCCGTTGACGATCTGAACGCAGATTGCATAGATCATCGCCAATGCTTGAATCATGGGTAGGTCATGGGCGCTGATCGCAGTGATCATCAGGCTGCCAATGCCTGGCATGCCGAACACCTTCTCTATGAGCAGTGTGCCGCCAATCAACAGACTGACCTGCATCCCCAGCACATTCAATGCGGGCAATGTAGCATTGCGCAGACCGTGAATACGGAGGATCTCCGGACCGGACAATCCTCTCAAGCGCGCGGCGGTAATGTACTCCTCCTCATAGACGTCGAGTAGGCTTGAACGAAGAATACGCATCAGCGGCGGAGCGATCCCCATTGCCAGTGCAATGCAGGGCAGCATGAGGTGGAGCAAAACATTGCCAAAAGCGAAAATCTGCCCGTCTATCAATGTATCCAGCAATAGGAAGCCCGTATGCGAGGTCACACTGTAGCCGCTGTCGATAGACCCGATGAACGGTAGCCATTTGAGCGCAATACCAAAACCCAGGATAAGTAAAATACCCCAGAGAAAATCCGGAATCGAAATGGCTATGCCATTGCCCACTTCGGCTAGCGCCTCGGCGCGCGTTCCGCGTCGCTTGAACGCATAGATGCCCGAAGCGACGCCCGCCACCACCCCCAGTAGCAAACCTCCAACCAAAAGCTGCAATGTCGTGGGCAGTGCGGCCAGTATTTGTTGTGCCACCGGTTGATTGTTCTGCAACGAGCTACCCAGATCGCCCTTCAATGCATGCCATAGCCACTGCAGATACTGGACCGGGATCGGCGTATCTAGCCCAAGCGCATGCCGAAGCGCTATCAGGGCCGCGCGCGATGCATTCGGGGGCAACAGCATCGCCGCCGGGTCGGTGGGAAGAAGGCGTAACACCGCAAAAACAACGATAGATACGGCTAGCAAGATCAGAATGCGACGTCCCAGGCGCCGGACAATTCTGGAAATCGCATTCGCGATTGGTCCCCGACCTCCTACACCGGCCGACTTTGTATCCGTTTTTCGGGGGCGCGCCGGCACTGCAAACACTGAACGTTGCATCGTTGCACCAACCTTAGTTAGAGACCACAACGTCGATCGCAGCCAG
Source organism: uncultured Robbsia sp. (assembly GCA_963922375.1). GTDB lineage: Bacteria > Pseudomonadota > Gammaproteobacteria > Burkholderiales > Burkholderiaceae > Robbsia. The sequence goes on along the minus strand of CAWUJR010000073.1, from coordinate 6,247 downwards.
TTTGTTTTGCGCGGTAGCCGCGATGGACTGCGCGTGCGCCGTCTGGTTCGCTTCGCTTTGCAAACGTGTTCTGGCTTGCTGGTACCGCGGTACTAGCCATGCGTTCAACTCCTGCTGCGAACGCTCTTGCCACGAATATCGCCCGCGTTTCGCGAAGCGAGACTGCAACCCGACCTGCACCAGCTCATCCACATGCAAGTCTTGGGCAGTGATGGCCAACACAGAGGGGGTACTCATTTCCACCAATTGGTCAAACATCGGGTTTTTCATCGCACCGGGTGCGTAGAGCGTACCCTGGTCCAAATAGTGTGTGCCCGCGCTATCCGCTCGCAAAATCAAAAAGATTACCGCGTCGCAGGTCACCACGAGGGACAACGTGGGCGGCACGTTGGCAAACAGCATGCGGTTGCGTTCTTCGTGGGTTAGATTCGGAAAAATTGGGAAGACGGCTTTCTGCGTAGGATTGAATGCTGCGTCCGCGTGGGTAGTGCCGTTGAAACGAAAATAGCCAGCGGTGTTTTCGGGGAGCTCGGGAAACGATGCCAGCGCGCTTGGCACAAAGTCGTGCAACGGACCATGATGCAGTTTATTAGCGTGGTAGCCATCGTTGTTGTTTTCGAACATCACCTTCCAGTTCCAAGCAAAGTGGGATGCCGGCCCCGGGCGTGGACCTTCTGCATTTTCCAGATCAAAGTTCGCCAACACCGACTCAAGCGCGCTCAGTCGGGGTGCCAATGGCGGCGCGTCCTGATCGAAGTTTACAAAGATAAAGCCTTGCCAACATTCGACCTTGAACGTCGGCAGACAAAACTTCTTCTTGTCGAAGCCCTCCGTCTGGTCCATCGCCGGTGCGCCAATCAAATCGCCATCCAACGAGTAGGCCCAGTGGTGATAAGGACAAAGGAGTGCCCGCGCATTTCCGTGGCCTTCCGCAACCAACATTGCGCGATGCTGGCAAACGGACGACATCGCTCTAATCTCTTTACGGCTATTGCGCGTAATGACCAATGGCTCGCCGATGATCGAGGTGGTGAAATAGTCGCCTGCATTGGCAATCCATTCCTGGCGCCCCACGCACAACCACTCGTGATTGAACACTGCCTCTTTCTCAAATTCGAAAAACGCGTTATCCGTGTAGCACAGCGGCGGCAGCGTTTCCGCTTGAGAGACCGGCAGCGTAGAGCTCAGGAGGTCCTCAAAGAACGCATCGTCGAGTTGCGTGGGACTGACCTTGTTGAACGGTTTCATTATCTCTAACATCCTTACAAATGCTGGATCGCGGCTTAAGCCATCCGATAGTTTGGTAACGCCCAATCACCGCAAAAAAATTTAGAACAGTCTCTATCTTGTCCGCAGCGTTTGCAGCGCTTTACATAAGTGGTAACGCGTTGCCTTGTTTCACAATCATTCATCAAATGCTTTTTAACCTTCGTCGCTTTTCCGAGATTGAACTAGGTTGGTGGCGGTGCAAATCTCACGCCTACTCCATCGCTGTTCCCGGTCTCACCGACAAGGGTTACCTATCTATCGAGGCTAGCCGGTCGATCGTCGACTCATCATGAGTAGAAGAGTTTAAAGAAAGCGCTCTACAGGAAATTCAGTATGGCTTGCCATGTCTAAGCATTTGAGCTGCATTTTTGATTCGGGCTGCGTTTATCATTCCAGGTCCTGCTCATTCCATGCGGCGCTTGTTCTAGACGCATTCCGCTCCCCTTAATGTTCATGCTTTTGCATAATTAAATGGCGCTTGCGTGAATGTAAACGCCAACGCGCCCCTGGCGTAGTCCGGTATTCGGACACATCGATGTAACGAAGCGAGTGGTGCCATGTACGATGCTCCGTGTATGTAAGCCGTAGAGTAAGGGGCATAAATAAGAGTGTCTTGTCGCTGGACGCACGGAAATACGACATTACCCGCATTCACCGGTCCTCGACCCGTATCGATCATGGCAACACGCGTAGCAGGTTGTAACTTCAGACGATGACTGATCGACTATTCTTACTCTGAATTCCTCGGCAGCACTGACATCGCTCAGGGCTTGCCTGGCGCACCAGCGTTGCACGCAATGCGTCATGCCGGTGACCTACTTCCGTAAAGCAGGTCACTAGCAAAATATTGACAGACCAAACCCTCATTCCGATGGAGTGCCATTGCGCTCATCAGGTTCGGTCACTCGGCAGCCCGCAATGCTAGTTGCGCGATGGTTGGTGCAGAACAAGCCTCAGGGATAACAGGCACTGGCAAGTAGCAGGATTTCTGTACGATCTGCCGCCAAAAGGAAACCTGCAGTGATGCTTCTATCCAGGGCCATCTCAAATTGGGACAGATAGTCTGCCTTGCCGCAAGGATAGAGATCGCTTAACTTCGCGCTGCCAAAGTATTCACCGGTGCCGAACATGCTCGCAATCGGGTCATTGGGATCGCCCGCGCCAGATGTTCTCGCCACAGGAACGTCGACCCACGGCGTCCGGATTCCGCCTTGTGCAATGCCGTGGGCATCCAACACCAGTGTCGGCTGTTTTGCGAAATGCAATGCTAGCCGGGGCGCCATGGGAGGCGCCGTTCCGGCTCGGATCCAACGATGGAGGCCCGCTAACGCCGCTTGGAAGACGTAATGGTGTTGCGGGGCAAAATTGATAAACTGCTTCAGCTCCTTGCCGAACAGTTGCTTTGTGGGTGTGTACGCGGAAGCAATCTCGGATATACCTGTCAGACCACTGTCGATTGCACTAACGTTAAGCAGGTATTGGTCGCCATGGGCCGCACCCGCGATCTCCCAAAGACGAAACCGGCTGGTGTCCGGCTGCCGCGCCGCGTGGAATCCGGGCCTCACGCCGCCGATGAGGTCAGTCTCCGTAATCAAAGTCAACACCGGAACGCGCACGTCAGTGCGGATGCGGGGCGCCAAGGGCATGCTGCTAGGCGAGTCCCCAAAAATGGAGGTGCTATCTAGTGGCGCTGCGGGTGCGAAACGGGAATGGATGAGAAAGCCATCGTAGACCTTCGCTATCGGATCGATCGCGTTGACGTAAGTCGTAAGGTACCAAGCAGACTGGGACTCTCCCACGGCAATAACATACTTGGCCATGGCATTACCAAGAATTTCTGTTGCTCTGGTACGGATCAACCTCCCGATCTGATTGAAGATGTCGAAGGAGAATGCGTCGCCAGGATGATTGAGCGACGCGTACCGGACCGGATCGATCGTTTTTAAGGAGGCGTCACTGCCGCGGCTTTGCCCTCCCTCCACGCCCACTCGTTGCGCTGAGACAGCAACGTAGGCATACCCTTCGCGCGCGATCTCGCGATGCGCGATCAGCCAGTCGATCGGGATATCAAAACCACTGGTGACATTCACCCATTCGACGATAACCGTGCCGTTGAAACGTATCTCATCGGTAGGCCTCACCACGACAATGCGAGTCGCGTAGCTTGATGTCTCTGCAGGTTGCACTGACCAATGACCATCCGGACCCAGACGCCCGACCGGTGAATAAGAAGATGCTCGCCCCTCAACGTAATACTCTGCGGCCTCATATCCAACGGTTAGAAGATCGAAGGCGCCGAGCAGCAGGCTGGGCGCTCCCGAGAATGGTCTAATTTGAAGATCGTTCATTACCTGGGCTTGAATACTGACTATATGGAAACGTTTCGTGATTCGCAGCCGACATTCTGTTCGAATATAAATCCGTATCGTTTTATACCGCATCAAAAAAACACTGTGTGCCGCGCTGAAGACAGTGCGCATTCGGACAAGGCATCAGACGTAGACAGACAAGCAACCGTACGCTTGCGGACAAGAATGCACACGCCAATTTCGACATGATACGTTTTGACCAACGATCTGGTCTGATAGCCACCACCGACGATAAATCATGACGACCTCCTTAGCGCTTCCCCCCGTTACCAGCGCCGCTGCCTGGCGCGGCGACGAACTGCTCGAACAGCAAAACTGGATCTATTACCTGAGCGAAGCGCAGATCGCCGAACTTGAAGTACTCGGCCGACGCTTCCTCGAGGACGATCCGGACATGCGCTTCGTGGAGGCATCCGATTATCCTTTGAATGCCTGTGCCGCTGCGGTCGCTGAATGGTGCAAAGAAGTCGACGAAGGCCGCGGCTTCGTTCTAGCACGCGGGTTGAGGACGCATCTCTATTCGGATGCGATGTCCGCGGCGATCTATTACATTTTGGGTTTGCACATGGGAGACCCGATCCGCCAGAACGAACTGGGGGACTTGCTCGACCACGTCTACGCGACGTCGGAAAAGACGCTCGACGATCCGGGCGCACTGTCGTCGAAAATTCGGGACTTGCTGCCGTTTCATTCCGATAGCTCGGACGTGGTGGCGCTGATGTGCTTGCGCCCGGCACGCGAAGGCGGCGCATCGTGTATCGTCTCCGGCGCACAGATTTACAACGAAATCTTGAAACGCCGACCCGATCTTGCGCCGCTATTGCTTGAACCGTTCCATTGGGACTGGCGTCGTCAGGATCACAATGCGCCAGCGAACACCTATGTATCGCCCATTGTTAGTTTCGTCGACGGGACCTTCAGCATGTATGCAGGTTCGCTGTACATTCTGACCGCGCAAGAATACGCCGACGTCCCTCGGCTGACGGATGCACAGAGGGAAGTGCTCGCGCTGTTCGAGGAAATCACATATGAGCCCGGCATGTCGCTCGCGATGGATTTTCGACCGGGCGACATTCAGTGGCTATCGAACTACGCGGCACTGCACTCGCGGACCCGATTTGTCGATTATCCGGAACCGCAACGTCGCCGGCACCTGCTGCGCCTATGGCTACGCCGCAGCTCGCCCCGTTCGCTCATCCCGGGTTTCGGCAAGAATGGTGTGGTGCAGGAACGTTATGCGGCCCGCGATCAGGCAAGCGACGATACGCGTGGCAATTTCAAGATTCGGGTGGCGTCCGTACCGCGTATCGGTGAAGGGTAAGGCGCGACGTATCGTGAGAGGTGTCGTGCGCGAGGTGCCGTGCACATCAACGCTCGGCCGCGCAAACGGCTGAGTCGGCACGCGACGCGCTAGAATGGCGGCTGTCCCTCAACATTGAAACTCTCATGAGACACCGTCAATCCGCGCGACTGCTCGTCATCAGCCCTGAAAAGCGCGTGTTGCTGTTCAAATATGTGTACGACAACGGTGCACTGGCGGGACAAGCCTATTGGGCAACGCCAGGCGGTGGCGTCGAGACCGGCGAAAGCTTCGAAACCGCGGCAATGCGCGAGCTGTTCGAGGAAACAGGGATTCGCGTGCAAAAGATCGATGCGCCAATTGCCAACCGCGAGGTGATGCTGCTGACGCCCGACGGTGAACAGGTGTTGGCAATCGAGCAGTATTTCGCCATTGCCGCGTCAGACGAACAGGTCTCCTACGCCGGCTGGACGCGTCAGGAAATCAGTGTCATTGCCGAGCATCGATGGTGGTCCGCAACGGAACTCGCTCAAATGACCGAGAGTCTTTGGCCGGAAAATTTGAGCGCCATGCTCAAAGACGCGCGCCTAGTTTGATATACACAGCGGCGCGGCAGCGACGAGGTGGGCCACCGGACGCTCGGCCACGCGATCTGCTGGCCGATCAGTCAGCTCACGCGCCCGTAATGCGTTTCGCCATCTCCGTCGTGCCGCTCCACGCCATATCGGCATAGAGTCCCTTTCCCTTGGCCGTTGCATGCAGAACCGCGAATTGCACGCCCCGTCGCGCGAATGCGGCTTCAGCGCGTTGCATGAGCGCGCGTGCCAAGCCGCGCCGACGGTACGCCGGTTCGACATAGACATTGAATACGTAGCCGCGTTTATTCTGTGTGGGATGAGACGGATGCGGTGGCCAATCGATGAGCATTAACCCAATGCCGGCGACGGGATACGCATTCTCTGAAAAAACAAAGCCAAAATAGCTTCCGTCCTGCAGCCGCGGGCGAAGCCACTCGCGAAAATGTTGCGTCATCGGTTGAAGTACATTTTCACTGCCGCCCGCATCGCGGAACATTTTTTCTCGATGCTGGCAGATGAGGTCGAGGTCTGCTTCGCAAATTTCACGTACTTCCATTGTCGCCCTCAATGTGCTTGTAGTAAAAGGTCGTCGCGCACAATTCACCTGTCGGCATCAGTGCATAGTCCGGCACGGTGCCGGCACGCGCCCACCCTGCTCGCTCGTATAACCGCTCCGCATCGCCGCCCGAAACGGTGTCCAGCACGAGCACGCGCTTGCCTGCCGAGCGCGC